>JAITRG010000004.1 GCA_031288515.1 Tannerellaceae bacterium | reverse complement strand
CGGATGAAGACAACGACCCGTAACACGAGGATCGGTAACTTCGGAAAAGTAGTTAGATGTTTTCATGCCGACAAAGATAATGCTTTTTAACTATAGATAATTTTGGTGCGGTTGCCCTGTTGTTTATTTGACAGAAATCCCGAATTGAGCCATTCCGGTATCCCCGGCGTCATTCATTTGGCGCCGGTTTTTTTTAGTTGGTAGCGTATAGCTTTCCTTGCATGAAGAAAATTTCCTTCAAATATTTTTTTCTACTTACATCAAAAGGTTCTGCGTTGGGTTCTGCAAACGAAAAAGAGTGCTGATAATCAGCACTCTTTGTACTCGGAGCGGGACTCGAACCCGCACAACCGCAATGGCCAAAGGATTTTAAGTCCTTCGTGTCTACCATTCCACCATCCGAGCATCTGAATATCTTTTCGGGGACGAAATTACATCCTTTTTCTGAAACTGCCAAATTAATGCCGGCAATTCAGCGATTAAAAATTCCTTTCTCTCCTTCTACCTGTATTTGAAGGAAGAAATTATCATCATTAAAACATAGAAGAGGTTGCTCGTTTTGTTTAGGCAACCTCTCCTATTATATTTCAGCAAAAATTACAAACCTAATTTTGCCTTGACGGCAGAGGGGATGGCATTTTTGTGAATAACGATGCTCATTGTTTTGTAGCTTACAAAGGATTCTGATACGTACCAGGTTCCTTTATATTTGTTATCTGTTCCCCATGAATTTTTAATCATAAAGAACTCTTTACCGTTTTGGTCTTTGGCAATGCCATAAATTTGCATGCCATGGTCGTCGGTTGTTTGGTAATTATCGTATGCTTCCTGACGCATTTCTTGAGTAACAGTCAATTCCTGACAAGGTTTTTCGGCCAATTTACGGATTTCTTCGCTCTTTTCCCGCTGGTTTAAACCTGTCCATCTTTCCTGATCGGAACCGGATGTTTCTATTGCTTTTACATCAGGGATTACCGCTACTCCGTTCCGGCTAAAGCCCACTTCGCTTACATCAGACGCCCAGGCAACTGTATATCCTGTATTTATTGCATGTTTTATAACCTCCATCAATTCGTTTAATGGTACATTATAAGACATTCCCCAACGCCAATTGTCCGGTATTTCCAAAGCAAAAGGTTTATAAAAAGGCTCGTGCGTAAAAGAAGTAAGAGAAACATAGTCGTCTATATTGAGTCCTAACTCTTTAACAAAACTCAGAGGGGTATATTCTTTACCTTTATAGGAGAAATTTCCGGGAATTTCTCCTAAATAAGCATCAATGATACCATCAAAGCCTTTTTTCCAGGCTGTAGACAGTTTACCATTAGGATTTTTCAGGATGGCATTTACATAAGCCGAAGCGGTACTTACCAATTCGCTATGCACGTGCATATCTTCGCCATAATTTAAGCCATCCATTACCGATTCGGGAATGATGCCGTAATGTTTAACCGCATAAAGTACGTCCTCAAAAGAACCTCCCTGTTCAAAGTTTAACGATCCATGGGTACGTACATATTTGACAGCCTGGTCTTTATATGAATGGCTTACAATAAACATTTCAGATAAATTGTATTCGCCTTTTCCCATGCGTAACAATTCAGATTCTAAATAGGCAATTCCTGAAAATGCCCAACAGGTTCCCGTACGGTTCTGATTTTGTATGGGTGTTATTTTTAGTTCTTTCACCGGAGTAAAGGTATATTCTTCTCCGTTTTGGGCGCTACCGTTCGTTAGCGTCGTAGCCAGCAGTAAACCGGCAATTAATAATCTTTTCATGTCTATTATTTTTAAGTTCAATAATTTCTATACAAAGATACGATATGCAATCCGTATAAGCGATTCTTTTTATTACTTTTGTCGTTTATATTTATTCTAAATAAAGGAATTAATCATGAAAATCACCCTTATCGGAACAGGTAATATAGGGAGTGCGATAGCACGCGGCCTTGCGCAGGGAACCATTATCAAAGCATCAGACATAACATGTACAGACCGCGCGGAAGCATCGCTTGCAAAAATGAAAGCGTTCAATAGCGAGCTTCGGTTGTCTACAGATAATGTAGAAGCATCCCGGAAAGCAGATATTATTATCATCGCCGTTAAACCATGGATGGTAGAAAGAGTTATCAACGAAATTGAAGGCATACTTGATTACGAGCGGCAAATCATCGTTTCCATAGCTGCCGGCGTAACTTTTGAGCAATTGACGGCTTACTTCGAACATGCCGGTTCAATGGCGACCCCTACCCTATTCCGCGTCATTCCCAATACAGCCATAGAGGTATTAAGCAGTATGACTTTCGTTTCTGCACTCAATGCTTCAAACGAACAATCCGCCTTAATCTTACGTATCTTTAGCGAGTTGGGTAACACAATGTTAGTAGAAGAGCGCCTGATGATGGCCGGAACAGCTCTCGCTTCAAGCGGAATAGCCTTTGCGCTTCGCTACATAAGGGCTGCCATAGAAGGAGGCGTAGAATTAGGTTTTTACCCCCAGGAAGCGCAGGAAATAGTTGTCCACACGGTAAAAGGCGCCGTGGACCTGTTGCTTACAAACAAAAGTAACCCGGAAATGGAGATTGACAAAGTCACCACTCCCGGAGGAATCACAATTAAGGGATTAAATGAAATGGAACTATCAGGTTTTACCTCAGCCGTTATCCGTGGACTGAAAAAAAGCCGGTAGTTTTAAAAGTAGTCAAAGGAGTTAAACTACCTGACTACTTTCCTCCTCTCCATTTCCATTTTCAGCATGCGCAGTTCGCGGCCGGTCTGACCGGCTACGGAGGTGTTTTCTTCAGCGCGGCGAAGCAGATAGGGTAATACGTCTCTTACTTTAGCGTAGGGGACATATTTGGTTACATTATATCCTGCATGAGCCAGATTGAAAGAGATATTGTCGCTCATTCCCAATAATTGCGAAAAGTAAATACGGGGATTATTCCTTTCTATATTTTTTTCTTCGACAAGAGCGGCCAATTTATAATTACTCTCTTCATTGTGCGTACCCATAAAAAGCTACATGCGATCAATATGCTCAACTACAAATTTCACTCCGGCGTCAAAGTTTTCGTCCGTAGCTTTTTTGTCCTTACATATCGGGTCAGGATATCTCATCAGTTCAGCCCGCTTACGTTCTTCTTCCATATAAGCCCCCCGTACAAATTTGATTCCGGGATAATAGCCTTTCTCTATCGAATCGTCATAGATACGGCGCAGATAAGGCATCCTGTCATGGCGGTACATCTGCAAGGTAGCAAACACTATTGCGCGTTCTTTATTAAATAGTCGCATGGCTTCGTCGGTAAGTTCGTCAATGGCGTCCTGCAGACAATAATCTTCCGCATCTACCAGGATACGCACCCCATTGTCGTAAGCGCGTTGGCAAAGAGCCATAAACCGTTCTTTAAATTCGCGGAACCCTTTTACTTCATCGATGGTTAATTCTTCCCTTTTTTCCGATGCTTTAGAAAGAATCTCGTCCGTTGTCAAAGTAGAAGGTTTAAATACGGCATAAGCAATGTTCGGATTTCTTTTGGCAAAGTCTACCGAACGAAGGGTTTCTACAAATGTCGCCTGGATACCGGCCGGCGTCTTTTTACTTTCGGCAGAATAGTCTAATGTGGATTTTACATTATATTTTTCCAGGAAATTGATATACCTGGCGGTATCTTCCAATGTTTCGCCGCCAACAAATTGTTTGTAAAGGGTAGGTTTTACGATCCACCCTAAGGGGAAATGTATTTTTAATGCAATCGTACAGGCAAACTTTCCGAACTTCACAACACCCGGATGTTTCATTACATTAAATAATAAATAAGCGTTTTTTAATTCCGATTTCGACTTGGAAGAGAACGCTATTTCGGTATTATTAAAGTCTAACATGGTATTAAAATTGTGTCAACTGAAACGATTATTTTTCCTGAAGAAAAGGATATGTATAGTCGGTCGGAGGAACTAATGCTTCTTTTATTGTCCGGGCATTTGTCCAACGAGTAAGATTCAACGGCCCTCCCGCTTTATCATTTGTGCCGGAAGCTCTCGAACCGCCGAAAGGTTGCTGGCCAATTACAGCGCCGGTTGGTTTGTCGTTGATATAGAAATTCCCGGCAGAATAGCGTAGTTTATCCATCGCCGTTTGGATAGCGTAACGGTCTCTGGCAAAGATCGAACCGGTTAATCCATAGGGAGAGGTACGGTCGCAAAGTTCCAACGTTTCTTCAAATTTGTTATCGTCGTACACATAAATAGTTATTACCGGGCCAAATATCTCTTCAACCATCGTCTTGAATTGCGGATTCGTTGTTTGAATCACCGTTGGCTCAACAAAATAACCAACCGACTTATCTCCTTTTCCTCCAAAAATAATTTCTGCGTCAGGCGCTTCTTTTGCATAATTGACATAGCTCATGATATTATCAAAAGACGCTTCATCTATCACGGCATTAAAGAAATTGGTAAAGTCTTGCGGATCGCCCATTTTTATAGTTTTCAGCATATCGCCCACTTGTTCCTTTATTTCTTTCCAAAGAGATTTGGGAATATATGCACGCGAGCCGGCGGAACATTTCTGCCCCTGATATTCAAAGGCTCCGCGAACGATAGCCGTTGCCACTTCCAACGCAGGAGATGAAGGATGAACAAATATGAAGTTCTTCCCGCCTGTCTCGCCCACTATTTTTGGATACGATCTGTAGTTTTCCAGGTTATTACCTATCTGGCGCCATAAGGTATTGAACGTAGCTGTAGAACCTGTAAAGTGAAATCCGGCCAGATCAGGACTGGCTGTTATTACCTTACCGATAACGCTGCCCTGTCCGGGGATAAAGTTTACTACCCCGTCGGGTAAACCGGCTTCCCTGAATACTTTCATCAGTAAATAATTGGAATGAATGGCCGTAGTAGACGGTTTCCAGACAGTCACATTTCCCATCATGGCAGGAGCCATATTCAGGTTGCCGGCAATAGAAGTGAAGTTAAACGGGCTTAATGAGAAAACAAAACCTTCCAACGCCCGATATTCCATACGGTTAATAATACCTGTATCCGAATAAGGCTGGTCTGCATAAATCTGTCCGGCATAGAATGTGCTGAAACGTAAAAAATCAATCAATTCGCAAGGGGCATCAATCTCCGCCTGAAAAGGACTCTTACTCTGCCCCAGCATAACGGAAGCATTCAACAGGTAACGATATTTCGTTGCAAACAATTCAGCGATGCGCATCATAAGCGAAGCGCGTTCTACCCAAGGCAATTCCGACCATTCCTTATGCGCTTTCATCGCGGCGTCAATAGCCATTTGCACCTCTTTCTCTCCGGCTTTATGATAAGTAGCCAATACATGTTTATGATCGTGGGGCATAACCACTTTACCTGTGTTACCTGTTCGGATTTCTTTACCTCCGATTATCAAAGGAATATCCCATTCTTCCGACGACAACTGCGCTAAAGCTTTTTTTAGAGACGTTTTTTCCGGCGTTCCGAGCGCATAAGCTTTTACCGGTTCATTAATAGGTTTAGCGAACTTAAAAATTGCATTATTCATGATACTTTAAAAAATTAAAATGATACTCTTTTTTATTTGGCGTGTAAACTTAACGAAAAAAATTCGTAATCAATACGAGTAGGGTATTTTTCAGCGATTAAAAATTCCTGCATATCCATTCCTCTGTTTAAACTTGAAGACAATCTCTCCCTGTCGAACAGGTTGTAACTGCTCAATAAAAAAGGATTTCGTATGTGCATACTGTCTGTTTCTCCGGCTAATTCTTTTTTTGAGGCGCTATGAAAAATAGTTCAAGTATCTTTCGGCGATAAACAAATCGAAGTATTATGGAACAAAAGCGCAAGGAGCGTCCGAGTGCGGAGGTGTTATTGGAGAGGCTATCCCGTATGTTGATACCGGAAGAAATATTGAAGGACTTTGACATATACGGGGCAGAAGAATCCCTGTCCTGCCGGGAGATTGAGTTACGGGAAAAAGAAGGCTTGATACCAAAGGTATTGAGGGATTGAAATATGGAACTATTTTATCTGTGGACACACCAATGCAAGGGCGGAATCTCTTAATGGAAAAATAAACCGGTTTTTGTCTAATAATTAACATCAGTTCGACCTAAAGAATCCTTTTCAAGGCGCTCATATCAATAATGTTGAGATTGAGAGAGGGCTTTTTTCACTACTGACCGGATAAAATAATAAAAAGGGCTACTTCCGATTTTTCAGTTTCACCCTAAAGATGTAGTTTTGTTGTACTACCAATAAAACTACTCTGACGGGCAAAGTTAGTGATAAAAAATTAGTCGGTCAGCCGATTTTAAAACAAACAGTGGATATTGTGCCACGCGAACTCTTTGACAGATTGGTTCCTGAACACAAATCAGACCGTTATTACAAGAGTTATGATTCATGGACACAGTTTATGACGATGCTTTTCGGGATATTAAGCCGGCGTGATTCTACCACAGAGATAGCCTGTGGGATGCAAGCCCTGCTGGGTAAACTCAATTACTCTGGATTGGATACATCTCCGGCCAAAAGCACGATAGGCGATGGCCTGCGCAATCGGTCGGAGACAGAAAACAGGATAAAGACACAGATTGGGTGTACGCTTATTGCCCGGTTACCGTTAACCGTCTTGAAAGCGAAAACCAAGACAAAAGAAGCATTCTCAACGGTAGCGGCAGTAATACGGATTCATTTGATCAGCTATCCGGATATGTATTGGCTGGTTGAAAATTGTTCAGGAACTTATTCTAAAAAGAAAATCAGGCGCAATAAAGGGCCTGGAGTACAGCTATCCTTAGTTTTTGAGATGGGGGGATAAGTTTTAAAAAAAATGGAATATGAAAAATTAAAAGTTGAAATACAGTGATTTACAAACAAAAACCGACTCATTGTGATTTTAGTCGGTCAACAGTGACATTTTTTATTTATTTTTGTGAGTGTAACATTCCGGACGGCAAAGGAGAAGAAAAAAACAAACGATTATGAGTGCATCAACAATGGATTTTACCCGGCGGGACGCCGCTATTGATATTTTACGGGCGCTGACTATGCTGCTGATGATATTTGTTAACGACTTATGGACAATCAGCGGTTATCCCGGCTGGCTGGGGCATGCCGGGAGAGGACAGGATATGTTAGGGTTGGCTGACATGGTGTTCCCTTGTTTCCTCTTCGCGGTAGGGACGTCTATCCCTTTTGCCATTGAACGGAGATTTAGTAAAGGACTGTCCGGCGTAAGTACTGTGGGGCATATTCTTTCACGTACATTCGCTTTATTGCTTATGGGAGCTTTCATCGTTAATACCGAACATGGGGTATCGCCCAAAACGGGTATGAGCCTTGGCGTATTCAGAATAGTGATGACGATTGCTTTCCTGCTTATCTGGAATGTATATCCTAAGGCCGGTAACCGGAATATGAAACGGTTATATCGTATCCTCAAAATAGTTGGTATCCTTCTGTTAGTATGGCTGGCTATTGTTTTCCGCGATGCCGGAGGAGGGGTATTCCAGGCTCGTTGGTGGGGTATATTAGGCCTTATCGGATGGACGTATCTGGTGTGTGCATTTATCTATTTGTTCACACGCGACAGGTTTCGCTACTTGATCCCGATATGGATTATCTTCGTGTTGATTTGTATTCTTAAAAGCGGGACAATAGAAGGCCCTCCCCTGCTAAACCTGCCTCGCGGAAACTTTTTAGACGAATGGCTGAGTATGCTTCATATTGACAACGGCGCCTTACCGGCCTTTACAATGGGAGGCATGCTGCTTTCTCTTGCCGGCGTCAAATATGCCGGAATAAGTAACCGCACTAAAATTATAGTTGTCGCCGGCGTTGCCTGTATTCTTTTGATAGCCGGCGTTCTCTCTCATAATGTTTGGATTATATCCAAATTGAGCGCTACTCCTCCATGGGTATTCTTCTGTACGGCCATTGCCGCAGGAACATATGGCGTGATCTATTGGTTGGTTGAAGCAGGCAAAGCTTCCTGGTTTACAATTATCAGCCCGGCCGGAACGGCAACGCTTACCTGCTACCTGCTACCTTATATAATGTATAGTCTGGTAGCCATAACAGGCGTCAAACTGCCGGAGTGGCTGACTATCGGAGTGGCCGGAGTACTAAACTGCATCGCCTATTCATTTATTATTATAGGTATAACCCGCCTACTCGGAAAAATACACATCAAGCTGAAAATTTAAAAAAACAATTGGATTAAATATTAATACGATTTCTATTTAATCAATTAATTATTATATTTGTCCGTGTATTGATAATTCATAACTTTTAAATCAATCCAATCATGGCAGCAGACAAAAGAGCAATCGATTTTGGGAAAATAAAACGTTATATAAGTAATAGAACAGCAGAATTTTATATTGAGACATTAGAAGGTGAAGAAAAAGAGAGTTTCAAATCTATTATTAAATATATAGACAATACCAGAAGAACAAAAGACTTAACCAAGCAATATGATGTTCAGGAACTTGAACGCATAAAAAATAAATTAAACGACTTTTCTCCCACACGCGAACAACAATCCCTTATCAATGCTATCAACCGCGAGAGAAAGGAGGAAAACAACAGAATAAAAAAATCAAGGGTAAAACGTAAAGTAATCCCACCCCCGACAGTTGAGCGAACGCCTTACGAGAAAGTATCGAAAGCTTTCTGGAATCTCAAAACAATCATAGAAGAAGACGGAAAATTCCTTGGCTCCAAAGAAATAGAAGTGGTAAAGAAGAATTTGATTATCCTTGCCAACAATACGGATGTAATACTTCAGGAGCGTATTAAGTTTGAGATACAACAGGCATATAAGCAAGCGGAAGAGATTAAGCAACAAATAGAAAAGCTTAATACAAAAATCAAAAAACAATAAAAACAAATGAAAATGAAAACAACGTAACTGATTGGGTAGATGACAAATTTATTAAGCAAAATCATTAACCGTTGACCGTTATTTCGTATTTTTGTCTATTGTATTGAATAAATTGAATGAATAAACGATATATTTCTCCTTTTGCCAAACCGGTTTATGTGATGTTGAAACCTGTGGGTTCCGTTTGTAATCTGGCGTGTGAGTATTGCTATTACCTCGAGAAAGGGAAGCTGTATACGCAAGTGAAAAATCATATTATGACAGAGGAGTTATTGGAACGGTTCATCAAGGAATATCTGTCGAGCCAGACAATGCAGCAGGTTTTATTCACCTGGCATGGCGGCGAAACGCTTATACGACCTCTCAGCTTCTACAAAAAGGCATTGGAGCTTCAACGAAAGTATGCACAGGGAAGGCAAATAGATAATTGCCTTCAAACAAACGGGACATTGCTGAACGACGAATGGTGTCGGTTCTTCAAAGAAAATAATTTCCTTGTCGGAGTCTCTATCGACGGGCCGCAGGAGTTTCATGACGAATACCGCAGGAGCAGACAAGGGCTTCCTTCTTTCGTAAAGGTAATGAAAGGAATACGCTTACTGAAAAAGTACGAAGTGGAATACAATGCGATGGCGGTTGTAAATGATTATAACGTAGATTATCCATTGGAATTTTATAACTTCTTCAGGGAATTGGAATGTCGCTACATACAGTTCGCCCCGATTGTCGAACGTATCGATTCGCATGCCGGCGGTACGGTTCTTACTACGCCGGAACAACAGAATGCTACTATCCAATTGGCTCCTTTCTCTGTGGATGGGGCGAAATGGGGCGATTTCCTTTGCGCTATATTTGATACGTGGCTGAAAAAGGATGTGGGTACATACTATATACAACTTTTCGACGCCACCTTAGCCAATTGGGTAGGCGAACAACCGGGCATTTGCACCCTGGCGCGGACCTGCGGGCATGCCGGAGTAATGGAGTTCAACGGCGATGTATATGCCTGCGACCATTATGTATTTCCCGGATACAAACTTGGTAACATCTATACAAAAACCATTACTGAAATGATGTATAGCCCTGCGCAGATGAAATTCGGTTCGGATAAGTCCGACCGGTTGCCTGCGCAATGCAAGGAATGTGATTATCTTTTCGCCTGCAACGGGGAATGTCCGAAAAACCGTTTCCTGTATACGGCAACCGGCGAAGCAGGATTAAATTATCTTTGCAAAGGATACAAAAAGTTCTTCAGCCATGTTGCGCCTTATATGGATTATATGAAGAAAGAACTGTTAGAGAGGCGTCCACCCGCAAACGTTATGAAAGTAGCGGGACAACTTTCAAATTAACAAACCGGTAATTTTAAGATTGAATAGTATATATGAAACGACGTGATTTTATTAAAACAGGAAGTATGGCTATGCTGGGTTCGTTAGCTGCTCCTTCTTTTCTGGGAGGAATAGCAAATGCCGCTAATGACAAGGCGGCCGGAGTCGCGTTTGCTCTGAATCATTTCGGAGTGAGCGAGAGCGACATGCAGAAAGCGCTCGCCGCAGCGCTTGAAAAAGGAGGCGATTATGCCGATTTGTTTTTTGAACATACCTTCAGGAATAGTATTGGTTTACAAGATGGCGCGGTAAACCGTGCATCGTCTAACATTGATTTCGGAATGGGCGTACGCGTATTGGCCGGCGACCAAACCGGATATGCTTATGTAGAAAGCGTAACGCCGGAAGAAATGCTGAAAGCAGCCGTAACCGCTGCACGCATCGCCAATAGTTCGGGAAGTAAGAAGCCGGAAAATATGACGGAGAAGCCTATCGTCAAAAACTATTATGCCATACAGCAACCCTGGGATTTGGTTTCCGTAAAGGAGAAAACGCCTTATCTGCAGGTTATCAACGACCGTATCTTTGAACTGGATAACAGAGTGGTAAAAGTAAACGCTTCGTTAGGCGATTCTACTTCGCATATTCTTTTTTGTAATTCCGAAGGAGTGATTTATTACGATTACCGCCCGATGGTTACATTGGGAGCTGTTTGTATCATGGAACAAGACGGTAAGATTGAAAACTCGTACGCCTCCCGCGCTTACCGTATGGGAGCAGAGTTCCTGAATGATGATATTATAGAAACAATTGCTAAGGAAGCGGTTGAAAAGACGGCTCTCCTTTTTGACGCCGTAAAACCGAAAGGCGGCGAAATGCCGGTAGTGATGGGAGCCGGCGGTTCGGGTATTTTTCTGCACGAAGCGATAGGACATGCATTCGAAGCGGATTTCAACCGCAAGAATATCTCTATCTTCTCCAGCCAATTGAACAAGAAGGTTTGTAATGAGCACATAAATGTAGTAGACGACGGTACGATACCCTTCAACCGGGGGGCGGTAAACATTGACGACGACGGCGTAGACGGCCAGAAAACATATATCGTTAAAGAAGGCGTCCTCGCCAGTTACCTGCACGACCGTATCAGCGCCAAGCGCTACGGTATCCCTTCTACGGGCAACGGCCGCCGCGAATCTTTCCGCATGATGCCTATCCCGCGTATGCGCGCTACATATATGGAAGCCGGAAACGTAACGGAAGAAGAAATGATATCTACCGTAAAAAAAGGTATCTATGCCGCTACCTTTACGAACGGACAGGTACAGATAGGCGCAGGAGACTTTACTTTCTTCGTTAAGAACGGATACCTGATAGAAGACGGTAAACTGACACAGCCTATCAAAGACGTCAATATTATTGGAAATGGCCCGAAGGCATTGGCCGATATAACAATGGTGGGAAATAATTATGAAATGGATAACGGCACATGGACCTGCGGTAAAGACGGACAATCCTGTCCGGTTACATGCGGAATGCCGTCGGCCTTAGTTAGTAAACTTACAGTAGGAGGAGAAAGCTGATATGATAACAAACGATAACAAAAAGTTAGCTCAATGGGCGATGGATTTTGCCCTTAAAAACGGTTGCCAGGCTTCGCGCGTAAGTTTATACAAAGGCTCAAACTGTTCATTTGAAGTGCGCGATATGAAAATAGACCGCCTTACCCAAGCTTCCGAAAGCAGTCTGGTTATTCATTTGTTTGCAGACGGGCGTTACGGATCGTTCTCTACCAACCGGTTAGAGAAAATCGAACTGGAAAAATTCATACAAAACGGCATCGATTCCACCCGTTATCTGGCCGTTGACGAAGCGCGTACGCTACCCGACCCATCCCTATACTATAAAGGAGGAGGCAAAGACCTCGAATTGACAGATCCCCGTTTCGATTCTATCAATCCCGACGAAAAGAAAGGCCTTGCCTTAAAGGTATGCGACGAAATCATGGGAAAAGATGCGCGTATCATTTCTGCCACTTCATCCTATGGCGATGATAAAAACGCCAGTTATATGGTTGCCAGCAATGGTTTTGAAGGAGAAAAGTCTTCATCTACCTATACGCTGGCAGGAAGCGTCAGTATCAAAGGAGAAGGCGAAGCCCGTCCCGAATCGTACTGGTATGATTCTGCCGTCTTTTTATCTAAACTGGTAAAAGAAGGTATCGGAACAAAAGCGCTGGAGCGTGCGCTCCGCAAAATCGGCCAGCAAAAAACAGCGTCAGGCAAATACACGATGGTGGTAGATAATATGAACTCCAGCCAATTGATATCTCCCATAGTCAGCGCGATGTATGGTTCTTCCATCCAACAAAAGAATTCGTTTCTGCTCGATAAACTGTCAAGCAAGGTATTGGGTGAAAATGTTACCCTCATCGACGAGCCTCACCTGACAGGTAAGCGCGGCGCGCGTTATTTTGATAACGAAGGCGTCCGCACCAGCCGTATGCCGTTATTTGAGAAGGGTATCTTAAAAAACTATTACTTCGACACCTATTATGCTACTAAATTAGCGACGGCGCCAACGATCGGCAGCCCCTCCATCCTAACCATTGAAATGGGAAGTAAAAATATAGACGGACTGATTGCTTCCACCGGCAAAGGCATATTGGTGACAGGATTTAACGGAGGTAATTCAAACAGCTCGACAGGCGATTTCTCATATGGCGTGGAAGGCTTCCTTATCGAAAACGGAAAACTCGCCCAACCCATCTCAGAGATGAACATAACAGGTAATATAATAACCCTGTGGAATAACCTTGCAGAAATAGGGAACGACGTCCGCGAATCATCCAGTTGGCGAATCCCCTCGCTCGTCTTTGAGGGAGTAGATTTCAGCGGATTGTGATTTTTTAAGTAAGGAATTAACGTAATTAAAGGAGAAAAAGGAAGAAATGTTCTTCCTTTTTCTCTCTTTTTTTCCTTAACTCCTTTAATTCTTCCAACTCCTCTTTAGACGATAATTCAAACAAGCCGTAAACAGATGAGCCGGAACCGCTCATGGAGGCATATACCGCACCTGCTTCGTACAGTTCTTCCTTCATTTGTTTAATCAAGGGATATTTATTGAAAACGCTTTCTTCAAAATCATTTACCATGATGTGTTTCCACTCGTTAACAGGGCTTTTAATGATTTCTTTTAATGGCTCTTCCGGCTGTCCGGGAGTAACCATGGCATAGGCGTCGGGCGTTGAAACGGCTATACCGGGCTTTATCAAGCATAGACAGTATCCTTTCAGTGAAAGGGAAACCGGTTCGAACAGATTGCCTGTCCCGGTAGCGAAGGCCGGCGTATTCCGGATAAAGAAAGGACAGTCGGCGCCTATTGCCGACGCCATTTCTTCCAAGCGTTCTGCCGGTATGGCTAATTGTAAGAAATCGTTCAGCAGTTTCAACATAAAAGCGGCGTCGGACGAACCTCCCCCCAATCCTGCGCCGAAAGGTATTGCTTTCAGCAGATGTACTTCCAAAGGAGGTAAGGGGTAATGCGCTTTTAAAAGGTTCATCGCTTTCACCGCCAAGTTTTCCGCTGCCGGAGCATCCACCGGGATACCGGTCTGCGAAAACGAGAAGGTTTCGGCGCTCACCACTTCCAACGCATCCCTTAGCGGGATGGGATAGAAAACAGTTTCAATGTTGTGATAGCCGTCGGGGCGTTTGCTTACCACATTCAGTCCCAGATTTATCTTTGCATTCGGGAAACAAATCATCCGTTACTTCCTGATATTCGGTTGTTCCAGTCCGTAGCCTTTTTTCCTGTCTTCCCTCTTCAATACCAATCCTAAAATAAAGGCCAGAGCGCCTAATGAAGCGAAGATAAGCATCGGAACCGTGTAATTATATTTAACCGGTTCGCCGGCGGCAATCAGCTCGGCTACTCCCGGATTGGACGCGCGCAAAGCCCAACCGATAAGAATGGGGACGCACATCAATCCGATATTCTGTATCCAGAAGGTAACGGAATAAGCCGAACCTAATACTTTATGGTCTACCAGCTTCGGGACGGAAGGCCATAGCGCCGCAGGAACCAGCGAGAACGAGATGCCCAGTAAGATAATGGCGCCGAAAGCTACCGGTTTGCCGAACAGACTATCCGGCGTGAGCGCAAAAATAAGATGGCAGACTACCACTAATAAAGCGCCTGAGATAAGCATCGTGGCCCCTTTCCCCCTCCTGTCGAGAAACCAGCCTAAAACAGGCGTCAGTACCATAGCGCCAATCGGGAAATAAGAGAAAAGGTTGCTGGCTTCGGCTGTGGGCAGATTCAAACGGCTTTCCAGCATACCGGTAGCAAACTTCTGGAAAGGGAATATCGTAGAATAGAATAAGACGCATAAGCCGGCCACCAGCCAGAAGGTGCGGGAACCAAAGATAAACTTCAAATCGCTTATTTTAAATTCTTCCTCAGGCTCTGTTTCGGAGGCTGCTTTCAAGGCTTTATCCTGCCGGTCGAGCGCGCGGTCGAAGAAGAAATAGATAGAAAACGAAAGGAAACCGATAAGCAACAACAAAGCGCCAATCCCCACCGAATGGGATACGCCGCCGGAAGCAGCCCAGACGGGAGACAAACGGAACACGGCAAACACGCCCAAACGGGCTATCGCCATTTCCAACCCCATAGCCAGGGCCAATTCTTTTCCGTTAAACCATTTTACGATTCCCTTCGATACGGTTACGCCGGCCATTTCCACGCCGCAACCAAAGACGGCAAAACCTATACAGGCTACCTTGGCCGAAGCCGGGAAGTCGGGCAAGAAGGAACTGAAGAACGCATGCCCTACCCCACCGCCGGCAAAGACGTCGCTTACGCCGTATAATTTAACGGAAGCGCCCGCCACCATCAGGAAGGCAGCCAGCAGCGCAGAATAACGAACGCCGATCTTATCCAGGATTACGCCGGCAAAAATAAGGAACAGGGCAAATACATTCAGGAAAAACTCCGAACCGCCTACCGTCCCGAAGGTTTCGGGCGACCAGTTCAATTGCGTTTCCAATAAGGTGCTTAACGGAGCCAATACGTCTACAAACATATAGGCAAAGAACATCGTACTCGACAACAGGATGAGCGCTATCCAGCGAAATGAAGCGGAGTCTCTCAGGGTAACAGGTTTAATTTCAGTCATGATTATTATTTATTTATAATTCTCTTCATTGAACAGGGGTAATGCTTCGGCTACGACAAAATTACTTCCGCCGATAAATACCATATCGTTTTCACCGGCTATAGACATCGCCTCATATACCGCGTCGGCTACCGTATTGAAGGTTTCGCAAATCAAACCGATAGCGTCAGCGCGCCTGGCGAGTTTTTCGGCAGGCAACGCGCGGCCGGCAGACGCCTGGGTGAACAGGTAAAAGGCGTGTTCCGGCATTTCCTTCAGGATGCCGTCTATATCCTTATCGCTCGACAAACCGATTACCATATACAGGCGGCGGCGCGATGCGGAGGCGAACAAGGTGGCGATAAGCTGGGAAGTAAGATATTTCCAGGCGGCGGGATTATGCCCGGTATCTACTATCGTACAAGGCACAGACTGTACTTTCTGCCAGCGGCCTTGCAGACCGGTCAGCTCTATTACATGCCTGAAACCGCTCTTTACGGCCTCTTTCGGTATATCTATCCGCTTGCGCAATCCGCGCAATGCGCATAATACCGTCAGGGTATTCTCTATTTGGATAAGCCCGGTCAACTGCCCGATCAATTGACCATAGTCTATGGTATTATAACGCCGCCCGATTGAAAGAAGGGCGTCGTCGTACAGCAGCTCCCCGTAGCTTGGATAAAATAAGGGAGCGTTCATCTCTTCGGCTTTCTTTGTAAATACGCCGGCTACCGCATCGTTGTTCATCCCGCCGATTACTGCCGGCACACAGCGTTTGATGATGCCCGCTTTTTCACAGGCTATCTTGCCCGGCGTATTTCCCAGCAGTTGGGTATGGTCTTTACTGATATTGGTGATGATGCTCAGTATGGGGGTAACGATGTTCGTACTGTCGAGCCTTCCGCCCAAGCCTACTTCTATAATGGCAATATCTACCTTCTCCGAACGAAAATAATCGAATGCCATGGCGGAAGTAAGTTCGAAGAACGAAGGATGCAGCGGTTCGAAGAAGGCGTGATGTTTTTCAACAAAATCGACTACATATTCTTTAGAAATCATCTGTCCGTCTACACGTATCCGTTCACGGTAATCCACCAGATGGGGAGACGTATAAAGCCCTGTCTTATACCCTGCCGATTGAAGTATGGCGGCCAGCAAATGGCAAACGGAACCTTTGCCGTTTGTTCCGCCCACATGAATTATGTCATAGGATAAATGAGGATTATCCAGGTAATTGTCAAGCGCAAGGCTTGTTTTCAGGCCGGGTTTGTAAGCGGAAGCCCCGCTATGTTCAAACACCGGCGTACTTGTATACAGGTAATGCAACGTCTCTTTGTAAGTCATCTTTTTTATATCTTGTATTGGCGCAAAAGTAAGGAATTAATTTCATACCTCTGCATGAAGAGAACAGAAAGAGATGAGTAAAAAGCAATTCGCCTGTATCCCCGACCAGATAGCCCGGGCGCTGAAAGAGCTAACGCGCTGACGCTTCGACAAGGCTCAAGGCGTTCGTCAGATAATATCCGGACGATATTCTGGCGTTAATGGCGCAGACGTTTTTCTTCATCTCCCCGTACTCTTCTACCGAAACGGCGGGCAGCGCCGTGTTCAGTTCTTCTATAGAGCCAATGCATAAACCAATCCTGTTTTCAGTGATAAAGGGAGCTAATGCGGCCTCTTTCCATATAATTAAAGGGAGGTTACAACGAATATACAAGGAAGCTTTATGAGGATTGTTTATTTTCAGGTATTCGCCGTAATTGCCGGAACAGGTAGAGGCCGAGTCTCCATCCCATATTAAGCCATAGTGCGCGGAGACGTTTGCGATAAGCCGGTCGGAAGGGCAAAAACCATTGTATTTAAACCGTTTTTTGTTTTTTATCTTTTCTTCTTCAAATCCATTGCCGTAGAGTTCAAATTGCCATGTCGAGATAATATCGTCCAGCGAATAGAGGTATCTGTTTTTCTTATAGCTTAGCCCTCCGGCATAGATTACGACGGGAGTTTCGCCGCAGGTATCCGGCCCGGCGTTTGCGGAAGAAGAGAGGTAATCGAACAGGTTCAGGCTTACCATCGGCTTGGCGTATCCGTGCTTTAGCAACCAGTTTTTCATACGTTCGTTATGAACAATCAGACAGTCTGCGTGGTTGAGCCTCGCTATTTCTTCGTCTACCGTCAGCCTTTTTCTTCTGAAAACGCCCAAGTCGTGAACGACCGTTACTACTTTTCCTTTCTTAAAATGAACAATATTACAGGCAAACGAGTAATATTTCTTGAAAGGGTATTGAATCGCTACGCGGTCGTTAGCCGACAGGGTAAAAAACATTCTGAGTACTCCCGCCAGCGTAAGGATAAAGCCTGTTATCTTATTGGCATAAACGGTTTGCGGCAATCCGGCATTTTTATATCCCAGCCCCGACAGTATTTTTTCAATATCTGTTTTCGCCTTGTTGCCGGCGCCGGTTATGTCGGTATAATTCTTTGATAGATAGTAATTGGCCATCGTCGTATGATTAGTTATTGTTATGTGCCGAAGTTAATTCTTTTTTCGCAAGCGATATGGCTTCTGCTATCGTATCATCCATATCGAAATAAGCATACTGGCCCAGCCTTCCGCCGAAAAGCGCCTCCGGATAAGCGGCTGCCAGCTCTTTATACCCGTTTGCTCTTTTTGTATTTTTTTCGTCATTTACCGGGTAGTATGGTTCTTCGGAAGAGGTATGCTTCATGGGGTATTCTTTGGTTATGACGGTGAATGGCTGCTTTCCGAATTCAAAATGTTTGTGCTCGATAATCCGCGTATAGGGCGTTTCCTTATCATTATAATTAACGACGGCATTTCCCTGATAATTATCTGTATCCGTCAAACGGATATGTTCAAATGCAAGGCTCCGGTAAGCAAGCTTTCCCAAGCGGCCTTCAAAATACGCATCAATACATCCGGTGAAAAGAACCTTCCGGGCAAGGCTGTGGAAATAGTCGCGGGCATGGAAATAATTTGTTCCCGTCCGTACTTCTATACCTTCCAGCAAATTATTTATTAATGCATTATATCCGTAGAGGGGTATTCCCTGATAAGGGTCGTCAAAATAATTATTATCATAGGTATACCTGAAAGGTATTCTTTTTATAATAGAAGCCGGCAATTCGCTGGCCGGGCGCCCCCATTGCTTTTCCGTATATTCTTTGATGAAGAGGTAATAGACGTCGTCGCCACAGAGCGTTAAGGCCTGTTCTTCCAGGTTGGACGGATTTGTTATGTATTTATACTTATCGCATTGTTCCCTGATTTTACGTTTGGCTTCTCCGGGCGTATTTACATTCCATAATTTATTAAATGTATTCATGTTGAAAGGCAGATTGTAAAGAGTTCCCTTGCAGCAGGCAAGCGGCGAGTTGCGGTAATGGTTGAAAGCGGCAAACCTGTTTACGTAGCGCCATACCTCTTCTTTATCCGTATGAAAGATATGCGCTCCGTAGCAATGAATCTTTATCGTGTCTTCTTCTTTCGAGTAGATATTGCCTCCCCGGTGATTCCGCTTTTCAATGACAAGGCAGCGTTTCCCGTTTTCATTCATTACCTGGGCAAAAACAGATCCGAACAGTCCGGCGCCTACAATAAGGTAATCATACATATATTAAATTCATTAAAGTTGAATGCATTATGTGTTTAATGCCTTTGGCAAACCATTATATACTTTTTATCAAACCATTAATGTTCGCCATTCCTTAAACGGCTCACAAGCATGGAAAATTTTTTCAATGTCTTCACAGTTTACAACTGTTATATTATTTATACGTGATACAAATATAGCGTATTATTATGAAAAACAAGGGCAAATACCGGGCAATTTTCATGTTGGAGGATGCGCGGCGCTGCGAAACCTTCAAATTTTCATTTTGGAAGATTCTCAGCGCTGCGAAAGCCTCAAATTTTCATTTTGGGAGATGCGTAGCGCTGCGAAACCTTCAAATTTTCATTTTGGGAAATTCTCAGCGCTGCGAAACCTTCAAATTTTCATTTTGGGAGATGCGCAGCGCTGCGAAACCTTCAAATTTTCATTTTGGAAGATGCGCGGCGCTGCGAAACCTTCAAATTTTCATTTTGGGAGAAGCGCAGCGCTGCGAAAGCCTGAAATTTTCATTTTGGGAGAAGCACAGCGCTGAGAAAGCCTGAAATTTTCATTTTGGAAGATGCACAGCGCTGAGAAAGCTTCAAATTTTCATTTTGGGAGAAGCACAGCGCTGAGAAAGCTTGAAATTTTCA
>JAITRG010000297.1 GCA_031288515.1 Tannerellaceae bacterium | reverse complement strand
TCCATTTTTTGACAGGATAGCTTTTTGAAAATCAAAAATCAAATTTGTAATTTGATAAATATCAACAATATACAAACGAAAACCGACTGTTTTTTGAAATAGTCGGTTAATAGTGATATGATATATTGTTAACCCCCGTAGTTCCAATGATATTTGGGACTTCCAGTGCAGGCACGCAAAACTTGGGCGAGATGCAAAACGTTGGTTGGGAAACCACCATCGGCTATCAGGTAAAATCAGGCGGTTTTTCGCATCGTATCAGGCTCAATATCGCAGACGCGAAAAACAAGGTGACTGATTTTGGCGGGAAAGAGCAAATCACTCAAGGCGAAGAAACATGGAATATCATACGGGAAGGCGAAGCGCTGGGGTCATACTATGGTTATAAGTCTGCCGGATTTTTCCAAAGCCAGGAAGAAATTGCCCGTAGCGCTCTTCCTGTTGGCGCTATCGTTCAACCGGGAGACGTAAAATATGTAGATACGGATGGGAATGGCGTTATCAACGAACTCGACCGCCGGGTGTTGGGCAATGCCTTTCCGAGATATACTTTCGGTTTTACGTACGATATAGCATGGAAGGGTTTCGATTTTAACATCCTTATACAGGGCGTGGGCAAACGCCTCCAGCAGATTCGTGGCGAAATGTCGGAACCGTTCCATCATCTTTACTGGGTCTCTACGATGTTTGAGCATCAATTGGATTTCTGGACTCCTGACAATCCGGATGCCACATTACCGCGACTGGCGACTGACGGGCCATCAAGACAAAACAATTATCAAAAAATAGGAACGGACATTATTTTGTATGACATGGCTTATCTGCGGGTGAAGAACATCAGGCTGGGTTATACGCTTCCTAAAAAGATTTTTGCAAAGGCAGGTATCAGTAAAGCGCATATCAGCGCAAACGTACAGAACCCGTTCACTTTCTCAAAAAATTCATGGGCTGATCCCGAAAGTACCAACTTTGGCAACAATATGGGCGGGCGATCAGGCGTCGGCGGATTCTATCTTCGCGGAAATTATCCTCTTTTGAGATATTATGGGGTAAGTATTGATTTAGAATTTTAAAAACAAGAGCATCATGAAGAAAGTAATATTTAATTTCATATGTACTTTGTGTCTGATTTTGGTATCGTGTAATGATTTGGAACAATATCCAATCAACAAGTTTACGGACGCCAATTATTGGACGTCGGAGGAAAAAGCGTCAGCTATCTTAAATCAGGCATACAATCAAATGGACAATGCCGCAAATATGTTCAATTTGGAAAGGATTACGGACAATATTTTTGTAGCAAAAGCCACTGACGAAAATACAGTTGGAATGGGTTTGGCAGACGCCTTCAATGGTTTTTTTGCCAGACATTGGAAAGACGCTTATCAGGGTATCAAATCCTGTAATATTTTACTCGATAATATTGATCTTGTACCAATGAACGAGAACCGGAAAGCCCGCATGAAAGCCGAAGCCCGTTTTATTCGTGCTTACCTGTTCTTCCGCCTCACAACCCAGTATGGCGACGTTCCTCATTTCGATTTTCAAATAACATTGGCAGAATCGCAAGCGATAGAGCGCAAATCTCACGCAGAGGTAGTAGATTGGGTGCGTAGCGAACTGAATAGTATTGTAAACATCCTCCCAGCCAAACAGCAATATGCCGCTGCCGACAATGGGCGAATCACTAAGGGTGCGGCAATGGGACTGCTTGCACGAACATATCTTTATGAGAACGATTGGGCAAACATTGCCACTATCTGCAAAAAAATTATGGATGGCGAATATGGTACATATGATTTATTCCCCGATTATGAAGGTATATTCCTGCCTGAGAATGAATATAACAGTGAAGTCTTGCTTGATATTGAGTATATTCCTGAAAACAAAACATGGGACAATATGCGGGATAATATTCCAATCACTGCTGGCGCCCGTTCGAGTGAATATGCTCCCACGCAGGAATTGGTAAACGATTTTGTGATGTTGAACGGATTGCCTGTTTCAAATCCCAATTCAGGATATGACCCGAATAATCCTTATGTGAACCGCGATCCGCGTTTTACCTGTGCGATTGTGTACCATGGTTATCAATGGAGAAGGCCAAACGGAACTGTTTACGCCATCAACATCCAACCAGAGGTAGACCCGGATTCCAGGGATAATTACGTACCCGGTAGCTTGAACGCCAGCCAGACAGGTTATTATCTGCGTAAATGGTACGATCCGTCGGCGCGGCAAGAAGACCAGGCTTCGGGGCTTAACATTATACTTATTCGATATGCCGATATATTGTTGATGTATGCCGAAGCAATGAATGAGCAGAATCAGATGAACGAGCAAGTTTGGAATATGACTGTCAGAAAAATCCGCGAACGCGCCGGATTTACCAGTCTCGATGCGTTGGACTGGAAAGCATCGTTTTCTCAGGCCGGACTGCGAGAAATCATACGCCGCGAACGCCGCTGCGAATTGGCGTTTGAAGGTACGCGGTTATACGACTTGCGCCGCTGGAAAACAGCCGAGATTGTAATGAACGGTTCCCCGACCGGAGCACGGTTCCAGAACGACAACACAACGCATATTGTGCTGCCCACTCGACAATTTAATCCGGCTCGCGATTATTTGTGGCCCATACCCGGAAGCGAAAGAGATATAAATCCCAAACTTGGGCAAAATCCCAATTGGTAATTAATTGAATATAATGAGTGTAGAGACGCAATTTATTTTGCGTCTCCACGTTCTCTACTTATTAGAAAAGGTCTATTTAATAAACTGAACTATAAAGAGATTCTGCGATGAAACTTTCAATGATTCTAATGATGCTTGCCTTTTTTACGGGAGCGTTGGCGCAACCCGGAAAAAGATCAGCTCCAAATGAACCCGGCGCTCAGGGGCAGTTTAAAATTGAAGGAGATAAAGATATTTACATGCTGACTTATTTCCGTCAACGTTATCCGACACGCATTGAAATTGATTCTGATGGAAACACATTCGAGGTTCCATTGCCCGACCCAATGCTGGTAGCGAAATTGCATATTGCCCTGTCTGCAGACGGTCGCAATTGGACGCCGCTGAATGATAATGAACCGGTATGGGATCAACCGATGCGTGATCCTTACGCTCGTTGCGGCCCCGATGGACTTTGGCGAATTTTATCAACCGGCGGCGGGAGGGCGGGCGACCGCGGAAAAGCAGGGCCAGGCTGCCTGTATGCCACCTCAAAAGATTTGATTAACTGGCAGCTTGAAGGCTTTTTGCCGCTGATGAAGGACGTCAGGGATGAAGAAGGGGCATTGGCGGGGAATATTTGGGCTCCTGAATGGTTCTACGATGAAAAGACGAAAGAATATATGTTGTTCTGGTCTTCATCATTCAAAAATGCAGGCTGGAAAGAAAGTCGGCTTTGGTACTGTAAAACGCGTGACTGGAAAACCTTCACACCCGCCGGATTGCTGTTCGCCCCCCCTTATTCGGTTATTGACGGCACATTACAGGAACATGACGGCGCTTACTACCTGTTCCACAAAGAAGAAGAATTTGGAGAGAAGACCGGCGAAAGAAGAGCTATCCGCGTCGCCACATCAAAGAAACCGGAAGGGCCATACAGGAATGTTGAAGGGCCTTTGAATCATGGTCAGATCGTTCCGGTAATAACTGAAGGCCCGACAGTAGTGAAAGACCTGGTAAACCCCGGATGGCTACTACTGTATGATTACTGCATGACCAACCGTTTTGGCGTCTCTTATTCACGCGATTTGATTAACTGGTCAATTGAGGACGACGTAAGTTTTCCCTCTGAAGCGCGCCATGGCTGCGTTTCAATTCTTAAGCCGGCGGAAGCCCGGAAGCTCATGACCGCTTATCCAGGCAGTCATTCGGACGAGTAAACAATGAAAGGAAATTATTATTTTACCTGAAAACACATAATCTATATGAACAAAAGATTACTTATAGCGACTGCTATAGTTTTGACGCTATTCATTGGTTGCCATGTCGCATCCAAAGCGAAAACGCTTACCGGTTACGTAAATCCATTCAATGGGACAACTACACTTTGGGACAGCATCGATCTTGGCTACAAGCCCAGCCCGGTCCCCGAATTTCGTCATATCAATAATCCTGCCAGGGCGTGGGGCGCCGAATGTTATCCGGGTGCAACATTGCCTCATGGGATGGTGCAGGCAACGCCCGTAACCCTGTTTGGCAGCGGTTCGGGTTATCAGTACGAGGATACGGTTATCTTCGCTTTCTTTCATTCCAGCAAGGGGCAATGGGGGTTGGGGCATGTACCTGTTCTGCCTTTTACCGGAAAAATAACGGCCGGTAATTACTATTCCGGCTACAACCACGAAAACGAATCGGCAAAAGCGGGCTATTATCAGGTTTACCTTGAACGCTATGGCGTCAATGCCGAAATGACTGCTACTGCGCGTTGCGCATATCACAAATTCACATACCGCAGCGGAGATGACAAAAAGTTGTTACTTAACCTGTCGCGAATGAATAGCGCACGTGCCGGAAGAGTGAAATGGACATTCAAACTGGAAGATGAGAACACATTTTCAGGCTCCCAAAATGATATTTACTTTTATGCGTTGACCAACCATAAAATCGAAAGCGCTGATTCAGTCGCAAACGACACGGACAAAATTACTGTCATTAATTTTGCTGACGGAAAGAATCCGCTTGAACTGAAAATTGGTTTTTCGTTTGTAAGCGTTGAAAAGGCAAAGAAAAACGTAGAAACGGAAATGAAGAATAAAAGCTTCGCACAGGTAGTAGAAGAAGCAGACCAAACCTGGGAAGCATTGTTATCGAAAATCCAGATAACCGGCGGAACGGAAAAGGAAAAAACCACATTCTACTCGTGCCTGTACCGGGCGTTACAGTGGCCGGCGCTCCGCAGCGACGCCGACGGCGAATTTACCGATCCGAACGGCAAGGTAGTCAACAAGGGATTTCACTATTACGCCGCTAATAATATCTGGGATGCCGGCAGGAATAAAACGGTGCTGATGGGCATGTTAGAACCCGAAGTAACCAATGACGTAATCAATTCCGACATTGAAAGGGCAAAAAGTACCGGTTTCCTGTCAAGAGGTTTTCACGGCGACTTTAACTTGCCGTTCATTACCGGAATGTATCTTCGCGGCCTTCGTGGTTTTGACGTCGACTCCGCCTACCATTATATGTTGCGTAACGCTACCGTAGCAGGCGAAGGCAGAAACGGAAGAGAGTATCTCGACGAATATATCAAAAGGGGATGGATTGCCGAGAATTATGTTAAAAATCCAACTGTGATGACCGAAAAAGACGAAGCGAAGGCGGCAGTGTCGAAAACGCTCGAATATGCCTACAGCGATTATGCCGTTGCACTCTTAGCTAAAGAGCTGGACGATATGGACAACTATCGCTTGATGATGCAACGCTCGTATAATTACAAAAACGCATTCGACCCGTCGACAGGCTTCATGCGTGGAATGTGGGAGAACGGCGAATGGGTAACACCCTTCGACCCTGGGTATCCGTATTATGTTTTCATGTATCGCGAAGCCAATGGATGGCAAATGACTTTTTTCGTTCCGCAGGATCCGGAAGGGCTTATAAACCTTTATCCCGGCAAAGAGGCTTTTGAACAAAAGCTTGATTCGTTGTTTACCGTTCCTTTTGGCGGATACGAAGGAGATAACTTTACCGGATGGTTCGGGCAGTATTGCGCCGGTAATCAGCCATCTCAAGGGATAGCCTATATGTACTGTTTCGTCGATAAACAAGAAAAGTGTCAGGAAAAGTTAGACATTCTTATGAACAAATATTACAACATGGGAAAGGAAGGATTAGCCTATGCAGGAATGGACGATGACGGCGGATTGTCGGCATGGTATGTGTTAAATGCGATCGGATTATACCCCTTCTCTCCTGCCGATCCGGACTATATTATTACGGTTCCCATTTTCGACAAAGTCGTTTTTAATATGAATAATATTCCGTTTACCATCCGTAAAGTAAATAAGGGAAGAAAGATCAGTAACATCGCATACGATGGAAAAGAAATAAAAGGATATTTCATTTCGCATGATGAGTTGAAAAAAGGGAAAGAGCTGATGATCACGACTGAATAATAAATTTTAATTTTACTGTCATGAATAAATTAACATTCACTCCCGTCCTGCTTGTTTTGGCATTGCTCATCGGCTGTTCGCCTACTCCCAAGCGGCTTACCGGTTATGCGAATCCTCTTTTCGGCACAGCCACGTTGTGGGACAGCATTGATCTTGGGTACAAACCTACCCACAGAGCCTGGGGAGCAGAAGTGTTTCCCGGCGCATCGCTACCTAATGCCATGGTACAGGTGACTCCTGTAACCCTGTTTGGCAGCGGGGCGGGCTACCAGTACGAAGACACGGTTATCTTTGCTTTCTTTCATACCAGTATGGGACATTGGAATTTAGGACACGTACCTGTCCTGCCTTTTACAGGAGAAATTACAGCAGATAATTACCAGTCAGGTTACAGTCACGAAAACGAATCGGCAAGCCCCGGCTATTACAGGGTTTTTCTCGAACGTTACAACATCAATGTCGAAATAACTTCCACCCTGCGTTGCGCATTTCATAAATATACCTATCGTAGCGGGGATGACAAAAAGCTTTTACTCAATCTGTCACGTACAAATAGCCGGCGAGCCGGGTCAATCTGGGATTTTAAACAGGTTGATAAAAATACATTTTCCGGCTCCCAGGGCGCCCGCGAAGCAATCTATTTTTATGCGGTGGCAAATCACGACATTAAAAGCGTTGATTCAATCAGTAACGACAGGGAAAAAATGACTGTCATCCATTTTTCCGACCGGAAAGACCCCTTGGAATTAAAAATAGGCTTTTCGTTTGTAAGCGTAGAAAAGGCAAAGAAAAACCTGGAAGCGGAGATGATAAACAAAAACTTTGCGCAGGCGCTTGATGAAGCAGATCGGGCATGGGACGCGTTGTTGTCGAAAATACAGATAACAGGCGGAACGGAAAAGCAGAAGGGAATATTCTATTCATGCCTGTACCGTTCGTTTTTGTGGCCTGCAATCCGCAGTGATGTTGACGGCGAATTTACCGATCCTCAGGGCAATACTGTAAACAAAGGGTTTCATTACTATACTACTCCCGCGCTCTGGGACGATTACAGGAATAAGTTGATATTGTTGGGTATGTTGTCGCCCAACGTGGCTAACGATGTAATCAGCTCCCTCATCGAAAGAGCAAAATACACTCGTTTTATGCCGATATACTTCCACGGCGACCATGCTTCACCGTTTATTACCGGTTCGTACCTGCGGGGGTTGCGCGGTTTCGACGTTGACAGCGCCTACTGTTTCATGCTGCGCAATGCTACTGTCGAAAACCCCAGAGCAAGGCTATACCTCGACGAATACATCGAAAAAGGTTGGATTGCCGAGAATGATGTTAAAAATCCCACAACTCAAACCGAAGTGGACGAAGCAAAAGCGGCAGTAACCAAAACGCTCGAATATGCCTACGACGATTATGCGGTGGCGCTTCTGGCCAAAGAGTTAGGCGATATAGACAATTATAACAGGTTGATGCAACGCTCGGGTAATTATAAAAACGTGTTCGATCCGTCGACAGGTTTCATGCGTGGGCGTTTGGAAAGCGGCGAATGGCGGGAGCCTTTCGACCCCGGCTATCCCTATTATGTTTTCATGTACCGCGAAGCTAACGCATGGCAGTCAACCTTCTTTGCGCCGCACGATCCCGAAGGACTGGTAGCCCTTTTTCCCGGCAGGAAAGCATTCGAACAAAAAGTTGATTCGATGTTTATCATTCCGTGGGGAGGATACGAAGCGTATAATCTCACCACGTTTATTGGACAGTATTGCCCGGGCAATCAGCCCTCCCAAGGTATACCATACATGTACTATTTTGTTGACAGACAGGATAAAGCCCAGGCAGTGATAGATACTGTTATGAACCATTACTACGCCATGGGTAAGGAAGGTCTGGCATATGCCGGGATGGACGATTCCGGCGGATTGTCGGCATGGTACGTGCTCAATGCCATCGGATTGTATACTCTTTCGCCTGCCGATCCGGAATATATAATTACGGTTCCCATTTTCGACCGCGTTATTTTTACTATGGATGATAAGCCGTTTTTCATCCGTAAAGTAAACAAGGGAAGAAAGATCAGTAACATCGCATACGATGGACAGGAAATAAAAGGATATTTCATATCGCATGATGAGTTGAAAAAAGGAAAGGAACTTGTGATTACGACCGAATAGCAAACAACCGGCTTTTTAAAAACAGGAGGTTGCCTCAAAAGCCAGGCAGCCTCTTGACAATATATAATATGCCTGAAAAGTTAAAACTCTAATGTGGAATAAGAAAAAATAAATATCTTAGTTTGGAAAACAGGAAGCAATTTGCCTGTGGCTGAATAGTTATAAAAGTTTAGACAGCTTCATTGGATACAAAACAAATACAAACAGAGCGCTTATGGGACTTCTCTCTAAGTGACGAGGTTGCCTTTCGGAAGATGTTTGAGTATTATTATGCAAACCTGTGTATATATGCCAAACGTTATGTGCAGGAACTGGAAATACGGGAGGATCTTATACAGGATGTATTCTGTTCTTTATGGATTAACCGGAAAAGGATTGACTATTCCGTTCCTGTATCAAATTATCTTATGACTAGCGTAAAAAATCACTGTCTGAATTATTTACGGAAAGCGGCGAAACAGAGATTTGATGATGTGGCAGATATGGAAAAACTTCTTGTTTATGCCGAAGAAAGCGACCATTTATTCTTGTTACATGAGCTGGAAGAACTGTTTAACCGTACCTTGGCAAGCCTGCGCAAAGAATACCGTATCGCTTTCGAAATGTCCCGGATGGAAGATAAATCAACCCCGGAGATTGCTGAAACATTAGGAGTATCCGTTCGTACTGTAGAAAGATATCGCAATAAAGCGATAAAGATACTAAGAACGGAACTGAAAGATTACTTTCCCTTACTTACTGTCGTTATATTGAGTATTATACTGCGTGCGGGATAGTTTGATGCATCCCGTATCCTTTTGGCCTCCCCCGGACGACGCCTCTCCAAACCTGCGGCTTCCTTTTTTCT
>JAITRG010000293.1 GCA_031288515.1 Tannerellaceae bacterium | reverse complement strand
ATTTTTTTCCTCTTTTACCGGCCCCATATTTTTTTTCTGAAACGTGGCTGAACGGTCTTCTTTCAGCCATAGCCGTTCATACGCAAGCGCTTATAAACCGGCTGTAAGCTGAAAGATAGCGCCAGACAAGCCTGTGTAATGGGGTTAATGGCATGGGCCTGAAGAGGGGGATGGGGCTTTACGCTTTTGATGAGAAAGTATTAATGCGTTAAAGTAGAATTAGTTACTTTTACCAAGAGCATCAATCAGATATCGAATGCGGTAAAAAAAGCAAAATTATAACGAGACGGCCAGGTCGTTTCTGTTGAAGGTTGAACTGGAACGTTTGCCTGTGCTGATGCAGCAGGTTTATTCGATGACATTACGCCGTGAAGTTAAAGAGGAAAAGGTTCCCAACGACGAGAAAATTTTCTCGATTTATGAACGTCATACCGACATCACCGTCAAAGGCAGCCGGGATGTTCGGTCGAACATAAAGTAAACCTGAGTACCGGTCGTAGCAATCTGCTATTGAGTTGCGAAGCGCTGGATGGTAATCCGTCTGACAGTGAAAAATTCCGGGCGATGGTGAATAAATAAGGGTCTAATTTTTTATCAGCGTCAATAAAAAATCTTTGTTCCCACAGTTTAAGAAATACGGTTTGTGTAAAGTCTTCTGCTGTATAGTCGGGTGGATTTTTCATTTAACTTCAATACCGGTAGCAGAGGCAAATGTAATAATTATATCTGATATATCTGTCTTTTATTGGTTGATTTTTGAAATGATAAGAGTGTAATATCTCGTATTATTCTTAAATTTAACAATTCACGGTCTTTTTTATTGGTATTCTTTTCTATCTTTGTTTGTATAATAATGTTGTGTAATGGGAGATAAGAGAAAGACGCGTATTGTTTATCCATCGTCTGAGAAGGTATACGTTTCGGGCGAGATCAATAAAATAAAGGTAGGGATGCGCAGAATCAAACTAACGGATACGATAACGATTGATAGCAGGGGAGAAGAAATCCGGAAAAAAAATAATCCGGTGATTGTGTATGATACAAGCGGCCCTTTTTCTGATTCTCAGGTAGCGGTTGAGAACGGGAAGGGTATACCTCGTTTCCGTGAAGAATGGTATTCCCGGAGAAAAGATATAATCCGGTTGGATTCTCTTTCGTCTGTCTATCGCGTTAAGCCGGGAAAGAACCTGACTCAAATGTATTATGCGAAAAGGCGTGTTATTACTCCGGAAATGGAATATGCCGCGATTCGCGAAAATCAGCAAATTGAAGATTTGGGATTAAAATCGTATATCACTCCCGACTTTGTCCGTAAAGAAATAGCTGCCGGGCGGGCTGTCATTCCTTCTAATATTAATCATCCCGAAGCGGAACCAATGATTATCGGGCAAAAATTCCTGGTAAAAATAAATACACTGATCAACAATCCTTTACCACCGTATACTATGAAAGAAGAAGTTGGAAAAATAGCCTGGTGTTGTAAGTGGGGGAGCGATACCTTAATGGATTTATCAACCGGAAAAAACAGGCACGAAAGCCGGGAAAGGCTTATCCGAAATAGCCCTGTACCGTTTGGAACAGTTCCTTTATATCAGGCGCTGGATAAGGCGGGGGGGAATATTGAAGCGTTAAGCTGGGATATTTATCGCAACACAATAGTTGAACAAGCCGGACAGGGAGTTGATATCTTTACCATTCACGCGGCTATACTTCGGGAGCATATGGATACGGCATTTCCAAGGCTAAATGGGATTGTATCGCATGGCGGTTCTATTATGAGCAAATGGATGCAAATACATAAAAAGGAGAATTTCCTGTATACGCATTTTGCCGAGATATGCGAGATAGTAAAAGCGTATGATGTGATTATTTCAATAGGGGATAGCCTTCGCCCGGGCGCTGTATATGATGCAAATGATGCTGCCCAAATGGCGGAATTACGGGTAATGGGAAAACTGATAAATATAGCATGGAAACAATTTGTTCAGGTAATGACGGAAAGTTCCGGCCATCTGCCGATGAATAAAATCCTTGACAATGTAAAGGAACGGCAATATACCTGTCATAACGCTCCTCTTTATTCGTATGGTCCTATGACAACAGATACGGCTTGCGGATACGAATATATTGCATCGGCCATAGGGGCTGCCCAGATTGCCTGGCAGGGAACGTCTTTAATCTGCTGCGCTACTCCGGATCGGCATAGTATCATTGCACATAAAATAGCGGCGCACGCCGCCGATTTGGCCAAAGGCCATCCGGGAGCGCAAGTCCGTGATAATGCATTAAGTAAAGCCCGTTTTGAGTCGAGAAGAAAAGATGCGCAGAATCTTTCCTTCGATCCGGAGCAGGCAGCTAAATATTTATAAGAATCATAATATGAATTACGATGAGAAAAGTTAGCGTATTTGTTTTATTTTATTTGGTTTGTTTAGTAGTAAATGCTCAATGGGTATGGAATAATCCTTTAGACGCAAAGTTTCCGGCGATACAAAATCAAGGTTGGACGGAAGAGACAGGGAAGACATTTACCCGTCTTCCTCCGGGTGCACAAAATAAAGTACCCAAAGCTGTCTGGGAACTCTCCCGCCATTCCGCCGGTTTAGCCATTCATTTTTATTCAAATGCGCCGGAGATACAAGTTCGTTATGCCGTAAATGGTTCCTTAGGGATGAATCATATGCCCGCTACCGGCGTGTCGGGAGTAGACTTATATCGTATCAACAGTGATGGCATTTGGGATATCTGTTCGGGTAAATTTGATTTTGGAGATACGATTATTTACCATTATAATCATATAAAGAAAGACAGATACCATGACTATGGGTATGAATACCGGCTTTACCTTCCATTATATAATAGCGTAAAATGGCTGGAAGTTGGCGTACCGGATGGTTCCTCTTTTGAATTTATTCCGGTTTTATCAGAGAAGCCAATCGTGGTATACGGTACATCAATCGTTCAGGGGGCCTGCGCTACCCGCCCGGCTTTGGCATGGACTACAATTGTAGAGCGGTCGTTAGATTATCCGTTAATTAATTTAGGATTTTCGGGTAATGCCAAGTTAGAAAAAGAAGTAGTGGCGTATATTAGCGATATCGATGCTTCCCTGTATGTGTTAGATTGCATACCTAATTTATTAGAGTATGATGAAGAGGAGGTTGTAAAGCGTGTCGTTGATGCGGTAAAACAGATACGCACAAAAAGCGCCGCCCCTGTCTTATTAATCGAATATGCCGGAAATAGTAACGCCCAAACCGATTCTGTGCGTTTTACCAATAATAGCGATATAAATGAGGCGTCTCTTTATGCCTATAAGTTGCTACAGCAAGAAAATATCCCGGACATACATTATATATATGGAGACGAATTTAAAATACCGGCTGACGGCTGGGTAGATCATGTTCATTTTAATGATATGGGAATGTCGGCCCAAGCGCTAACGGTAGAGCAGAAAATACGGAAAATAATAAAAATGGAGAAGGGAACAAGTACAACAACTATTCCTGTTACGCAACGAAGAGAACCCAATAATTACGAATGGAAAAAGCGCCATTATGAGGCGCTGGCCTTAAATAAAAGTAATCCCCCCAAGTCTCTGATAATAGGCAATTCCATCACCCATTTCTGGGGAGGCGAACCCAAAGGTCCGCGGCAAAATGGTATAAATAGCTGGACAAAATATATGGAACCCCAAAGCTATCGAAACTTAGGGTATGGCTGGGATAGAATAGAAAACGTACTCTGGCGTATTTATCATGCTGAATTAGACGGTTACGAAGCAGAAAAAATCATACTGATGATTGGCACGAACAATATGAAAATCAGTACGGATAATGATATTGTAGACGGGCTTCGCTTTTTATTGGCCGCTATACATGAAAGGCAACCGAAGGCAATCGTTAAAGTAATAGGTATTCTTCCAAGGAGAGATAGCGAACAATGGGTGAATGAAATTAATAAACGAATTCAACAATTGGTTCAGGAAGAAGGATATATGTATCAAAATGCAGGAAACTTGTTATTAGATGCGAATGGAAAAATTGATGAGTCTTTATTTAGCGATGGTTTACATCCTAATGAAAAAGGATATACCTTGTTAGGCGCTTTTATTTCCGATTTTGATTAGACAGGCTATTGCAAACGATTTGCGACCAATTTATTGTAATATGATAACAAAAAAAGCCGTCCGGGGGTAATCCCCGAACGGCTTTTGGCTTTAGATAAGCTGGCAGCTACCTACTCTTCCACATGTTTTGCAGTACCATCGGCGTAACCGGGCTTAACTTCTCTGTTCGGAATGGGAAGAGG
>JAITRG010000176.1 GCA_031288515.1 Tannerellaceae bacterium | reverse complement strand
GGTGTCCATTAGAAATACAAACATACTAATAATACTTTGTGCACACGATGGTTCTAATGGACATTTTGGGTTAAATTGAATCCTTGGCGTTACCAAATCTAATTTACATAAACTCTACTGTCTTCGTAAAGGTGTTGATGCCCCACAAAGGATAGGCTTTCCCCCTCCGGGATAATGCAGGATGGGAAACTCATGTATCTTTGTTATGATATGTACATAAAGTGTATGGAGCATGCAACGGAATACAGAAAAAACAGCTTGAAGATAATTTTTCTTAGTAAGATTGGAGCGTAAGTCTTTTCGCTATGTATATATTTGTTATATTTGTGCGCTTTTTGTCATGTTAAGATAGCAAATACAAACACAATAGAATCTGATTTTATGGAAAAGAAAAGAGTTTACACGTTCGGCAATGGAAAGGCCGAAGGAAAAGCGGATATGAAGAATCTGCTGGGAGGAAAAGGAGCTAACCTTGCTGAAATGAATCTTATCGGGGTGCCTGTGCCACCGGGGTTTACAATCACTACCGAGGTTTGTTCCGAGTATTACGAATTGGGGCGGGAGCAAGTGACGGCGCTGCTGGAAAAAGAAGTGAAGAACGCCGTGGCGAATGTAGAACAGTTGATGAACAGCCGGCTTGGCGACGTGGCCAACCCACTGCTTGTTTCTGTGCGTTCGGGTGCGCGCGCTTCCATGCCCGGCATGATGGATACCATCCTGAACCTGGGATTGAACGACGAAGTGGTAGAAGGGCTTGCCGCGAAAACGGGGAATGAACGTTTTGCATGGGACTCGTACCGCCGCTTTGTACAGATGTACGGCGACGTGGTGCTGGGAATGAAGCCGGCGAATAAAGAAGATATTGATCCTTTTGAAGAAATCATCGAAGAGATGAAAGAAGCCAAAGGGGTGAAACTTGATAATGAGTTGGGCGTTGCCGAACTGAAATCGCTCGTAACCAAATTTAAAGCCGCCGTAAAGAAACAAACGGGGAAAGACTTCCCTACTTCCGTTTACGAACAGTTATGGGGAGCCATCTGCGCCGTATTCGACTCGTGGATGAACGATCGCGCCATCCTTTACCGCAAGATGGAAGGCATCCCTGCCGAGTGGGGCACGGCCGTAACCGTGCAGGCGATGGTGTTCGGGAATATGGGCGAGACTTCTGCCACGGGCGTTTGCTTCTCGCGCGATGCAGGAAGCGGCGAAGATGTATTCAACGGCGAATACCTTATTAACGCGCAGGGCGAAGACGTAGTGGCCGGTATCCGTACTCCGCAGCAGATAACCAAGGCAGGCTCGCAGGTATGGGCCGAGCGGGCAGGCGTTCCGGAAGCCGACCGCGTAGCCAAATATCCTTCCATGGAAGAAGCCATGCCGGAAATATTCAACGAATTAGACGCCATACAAACAAAGCTGGAAAACCACTACCGCGATATGCAGGATATGGAATTTACCGTACAGCAAGGTAAGCTTTGGTTCCTCCAGACCCGTAACGGTAAGCGTACAGGGGCGGCTATGGTAAAGATTGCCATAGACCTGCTGCGCCAGGGTATGATAGACGAAAAAACGGCCCTGGGGCGTATCGAACCCAATAAGCTCGACGAGTTGCTTCACCCTGTCTTTGATGTGGAAGTGCTGAAGAGATCGGAGGTTCTGGTGAAAGGGCTGCCCGCTTCCCCGGGTGCGGCTACAGGGCAGATTGTGTTTTTTGCCGATGATGCCGCCCAGTGGTATAAAGACGGCAAGAAGATCGTATTGGTACGCATCGAAACGTCGCCCGAAGACCTGGCAGGCATGGCCGTGGCCGAAGGTATTCTTACGGCCCGCGGCGGGATGACTTCGCATGCGGCCGTTGTAGCCCGTGGGATGGGGAAATGCTGCGTTTCAGGCGCCGGAAGCATCCACATCGATTATAAGCAACGAACGATGGAGATAGGCGGCAAAGTATTCCACGAAGGCGATTATATCTCTATAAACGGCTCTACCGGAGAAGTATTTGAAGGCAAGATACCAACGAAGGAGCCTGACGTAAGCGGCGACTTTGAAACCTTGATGGCGCTTGCCGATAAATATGCCACAATGTCAGTCCGTACCAATGCCGATACGCCGCACGACGCTTCGGTAGCCCGTAAGTTTGGCGCCGTAGGGATAGGCCTTTGCCGTACGGAGCATATGTTCTTTGAAGGAGAGAAGATCAAAGCCATGCGCGAAATGATTCTGGCGGAAAATACCCGGGAACGTAAAAAAGCGCTGGAAAAACTCCTTCCTTACCAGAAAGAAGACTTTAAAGGTATCTTCAAAGCCATGGCCGGTTGCCCGGTAACGGTTCGTTTGCTTGATCCCCCCTTGCATGAGTTCGTACCGCACGATGACAAAGGGCAGCAGGAACTGGCCGATGCGATGGGCGTAGACGTCAGCATCGTTCGCAAACGTGTGGAAGCCCTGCACGAAAACAATCCGATGCTCGGACACCGCGGATGCCGCCTGGGAAATACCTATCCCGAAATTACCGAGATGCAGACAAGGGCCATCCTCGGCGCCGCCCTCGAACTGAAGAAGGAAGGCGTAACGGCCTACCCGGAAATCATGGTTCCGCTGACAGGTATCCTGTACGAGTTCCTTGAACAGGAGAAAATCATACGTGCAACAGCCAAACAACTCTTTGCCGAAACAGGCGACGAGATTGCCTACAAGGTAGGAACCATGATAGAGATTCCCCGCGCCGCACTGACGGCCGACCGGATTGCTTCGGCTGCCGAGTTCTTCTCTTTCGGCACGAATGACCTTACGCAAATGACGTTTGGCTATTCGCGCGACGATATTGCTACCTTCCTGCCCATTTACCTGGAAAAGAAGATACTTAAATTCGACCCGTTCCAGGTATTAGACCAGCGCGGCGTAGGCCAACTGGTTCGTATGGCTACCGAAAAAGGCAGGGAAGTGCGCCCGGACCTCAAGTGCGGTATTTGCGGCGAACATGGAGGCGAACCGTCGTCTGTTAAATTCTGCCACCGTGTGGGGCTTAATTACGTATCCTGTTCCCCGTTCCGGGTTCCTATTGCGCGTGTAGCCGCCGCCCAGGCTGTTATTGAAAAATAATACCGTATGGCCGATCTGAACGATTTTATAGGGGATTTGGCATTAATCCTTATCACAGCCGGGATTGCGACTGTTTTGTTCAAATGGCTTAAACAGCCGGTTGTATTAGGGTATATTGTGGCCGGATTTATTGCCGGCCCGCATATACCCTGGCTGCCTACTGTGGCAGATATGGGCAATGTTGAAATCTGGGCCGAGATCGGCATTATATTCCTTCTGTTCGCTTTGGGGCTTGAATTTAGCTTCAAAAAGCTTATGGAAGTGGGAGGAACGGCCTCGCTTGCCACCATTATTAATATGGGTTCGATGCTTGTTATCGGGTATATTGTGGGACAACTGCTTCACTGGCCGCAGATGGACAGCATCTTCCTCGGAGGTATGCTGTCCATGTCTTCTACAACGATTATTATCAAAGCCTTTACTGATATGGGGTTTCAGAAGCAGAAGTTTGCCGGTATCGTATTTGGCATGTTGATTGTAGAAGACCTTGCGGCTATCCTGATGATGGTATTGCTTTCTACGATAGCCGTAAGCCACCGGATTGAAGGCGCAGAATTGCTGGGTAGCCTGCTCCGGCTTGTTTTCTTTGTGCTGGTGTGGTTTATTGCAGGCATTTACCTTATCCCCACGATGCTGAAGAAATTAAAGAATTACCTGAATGATGAAACCTTGATTATTGTCTCGACGGGGCTTTGCCTGGGGATGGTATTATTTGCCCACAAAGTAGGACTCTCGGCCGCTTTAGGGGCCTTTATTATGGGTTCTATCCTGGCGGAAACAGTAAAAGCCAAGCATATAGAGCATTTGGTTGAACCGGTTAAGAATCTTTTTGGAGCCGTATTCTTCGTATCGGTAGGTATGATGATAGAGCCGCAGGTTATTAAAGAATACGGGGCGTTGATCGTAATCCTTACGGGCGTTGTACTGATAGGGCGCGTTATTTTTGCCACGCTTGGGGTGATGGCCTCGGGCGAAGGGCTGAAAGTGGCGATGCAGTCGGGATTCAGTTTGGCCCAGATAGGAGAATTTTCATTTATTATCGCCGGTCTGGGGATGAGCCTGGGCGTTATCAGCGGCAATTTATATCCCATCATTGTATCCGTATCGATTATTACAACGTTTACGACTCCTTATTTTATCAAGCTGTCTACTCCGCTATGCCGGGCCGTCGAGCGCCGCATCCCCGCCGGGTGGAGTAAGATAATAGAAGGTTATGCATCCTCGGGTTTGAAGACCGTTAACAAACAAAACGACTGGAACAAACTGCTGAAGAGCGTGCTCCGGATTATGGCGGTATATGCGGTCGTAACGCTGGCTGTCATCTTACTCTTTGAACAGTTTGTAACGCCTTTTATTACGGATAAAGTACCGGGCCTTTGGGGTAAAATACTTTCTGCTGCGCTGACCTTGATTCTGATGGCGCCTTTCCTTCGCGCTATTATCATGAAGAAGAACCGTTCCGCCGAGTTCCGGAACTTATGGCAGGATAATCACTTTAACCGCGGAGCCTTACTATCCCTTATTGTATTCAGGATAGGGATTGGCTGTACGCTGATTATGATGGTGCTTGCGCCTTTGTTTCCCAGCTATACGCTATGGATGGTTATTGTATCGATGGTAGTTATAGCCTTCGTTATTTACTTTCAAGGCTTTAAAAACCAATCCATACGCATGGAAGCCCGCTTTCTTGAGAATCTACGCCATAAGCAATTGGTAGAAGAAAAGTCGGCTCCGATTCATCCGTTGGTTGCGCATGCACTGCTGTCGAAAGATATCCATTTGGAAGAAATAGACGTTTCGCCGGTTTCGCCCAAAGTAGGAAAAACACTTGGCGAGTTGGATTTCCGTAAACGTTTAGGCCTGAATATCGTAACCATTATCCGTGGCAATAAGAAGATCAATATCCCCGACGGCAACGAACATATCTATCCGTATGATAAACTGATAGTAGCCGGGTCTGACGAGAATATCCGTAAATTCACTCAACAAATAGCCGACAGGAACGAGCTGGCAGCAAACGAAGACGAGCCCGGACATCACGTAATCCTTTCACAATATGTAGTAGAGCCGGGTTCTCCCATGATTAATAAAACCATCCAGGAACTCAATATCCAAAAGAAAACGGAGTGTATGATCATTAATATAGAAAGAGACGACCATTCCATGATAGCCATCTCTCCGGATTGTATCTTAAAAGAAGGAGACACGCTTCTATTAGCCGGCGAATGGGAAGATATTCAAAGCTTTGAAGCGCATCTCCTCCTATAGTTCGGAGCGCATTACCGCTGATGATACATATGGTCGTAATAGCTGATGTAATCGCCGGTTAAGATATCGTCTACCCAGGCTTGGTTGTTTAGATACCAGTAAATTGTTTTTACGATACCGTCTTCAAAGCGGGTTTCCGGTTTCCAGCCTAATTCGTTTGTTATTTTAGTTGGGTCAATGGCATAACGCTGGTCGTGCCCGAGCCGGTCTTTTACAAAAGTGATAAGGCTGTCGTTAATCCAATCGGTTTTTATTTCTCCGTTGGCGTCTAATTCTTTCTTCTTCAGCGCCTGGCGATAGGCCGGTTGTTCGTCCATGATGCGGCGGATGGTTTGGATGGTGAGCTTTACGATTTCGATATTCTGTTTTTCGTTATGCCCGCCTACGTTGTATACTTCCCCGGTTCTTCCTCTATGGATAACGGCGTCAATGGCTTTACAGTGGTCTTCCACATAAAGCCAGTCCCGCACATTCGTTCCATCCCCGTATACCGGGAGCGGTTTGCCTTGCAGGATGTTTTGTATAATAAGAGGTATCAGCTTTTCAGGGAAATGAAAGGGGCCGTAGTTATTGGAACATCTTGTGATGGTTGCCGGCATCTTATAGGTTTCACGATAGGCTTTTACGAAGAGGTCGGCACTTGTCTTCGATGCGCTGTAAGGGCTTCTTGGGTCTAACGGGGTAGATTCGGTAAAGAAACCTTCCGCTCCCAGGCTTCCGTATACTTCGTCTGTTGAAACCTGATGGTAGCGGACGCCCTCTTTCCATACAGGATAGCCGGCCTTGTCTTTTCCTGTTACCCAGGCATATTTAGCCGCATCCAGCAGATTTTGCGTTCCGAGTATATTGGTTACCAGAAATAATTGAGGATTATCGATACTCCGGTCTACATGGCTTTCTGCGGCAAAGTTCACTACATAATCAAATTGGTATTTATAAAAAAGATCGTCTACCAGCGAACGGTCGCCGACGTCTCCTTTTACGAACAGGCAGCGGTCGTTATCTATATCCTTTTCAATTGTCTTCAGATTACCGGCATAGGTAAGCAGATCGAGTATAACTATTTTTATATCCGGATAAGTAGCGAGCATATATTTAATGAAATTAGCTCCAATAAAACCGGCTGCTCCGGTTACTAAATATGTCTTCATAATTATATATTTATTTAAATTCAAAGTTGTATTCCGCCTTTGGCAAGGCCGGGGCGTTTTTGTCTTTCTCAGACATGAGCAATGTTCCGGGAGAAGCTGTTTTCCAGTCAATCCCGAAAGCGTCAAAGCGTACGCTCCGTTCGTGCGACGGCGTATAGGGATTATCAACCTTATAGGTAAAAACGGTATTGTCTGCCAGCACAAGGAAACCGTGGGCGAAGCCTTGCGGAATGAAAAGCTGCCGTTTGTTTTCGCCCGTAAGTTCTACGGCTACATGCTTCCCGAACGCAGGAGAGCCTTTACGCATATCTACGGCTACATCGAGGACGGCGCCCCGGATAACCCGTACCAGTTTCGCTTGAGAAAAAGGATTAAGCTGGTAATGTAACCCGCGAAGCGTCCCCACAGACGAACACGATTCATTATCCTGCATAAAATCTACCCTGCCGATATGCTTCTCAAATTCGGCTTTTTTGAAAGCTTCAAAAAAATATCCCCGCGAGTCGTTGAACACGTTCGGTTCAATCATCCATACTCCGGGGATATCTGTTTCTATAAAATTCATATGCGTTCTTTTAATTTGAACGCAAAATAAACTATTTTAGCGCATATCAGCAATGAATTAACCAATCATTTGAATGCTTCGTTTAATAAAGCGGCTTAAAGGCTCGCCTTTCAGCATGCCATTACTTAATAAAGCCAGGTCTATTAATTCGTGCACCAGGTTATTGGCAGCGGCATACTCCGACAGAATACCGGTACGTTGCTCGCGCAGTTCGTCGAGTTTCTTATCCGTACTGGCCAGGTCTTCTTTTTCCTCAGCCGTAATTTCTTCATCCTTTTTCTTGCCCTGTTTTTCGTGCAGGTCGGCTTGTCTTGCTTCCCAGCCTTTAATATCGGCATCTACCGGAGCCAATTTATCCGCGCAGGCTTGTTCTTCATCCGCCAATACTTTTTTAACAAGTTCATGGTCTGTGTTAAGAACTAAATTATAGCTGTCGGGCATTTCTCCATAGAACGACATGCCCGGTTGCATGGCCGACATATCGCGCATGCGCCTCATATATTCGCTCTGCGTAAGCATAACGGGGTTGGCATTGGCGCCTAATGCTTCGAAAGTAACGTAAAATTCGGCTTTTTCAATCCTGGGTACCTGGCTCTTGAATACTTCCCGCAAAGCGCTTTTTTGATTTTCTTCAAGCATTACGTTGCCGGCGTCCGATTTGCGGATGATATTATCGGTTGTATCGCTGTCTACCCTGACAAATTGTGTCTTTTCAAATTTTTGCTCCAGTTGCCCTATGATGTGCACATCTAATTGTCCGTTCAACATCAATACGTTATATCCTTTGTCTTTAGCTGCCTGGATATAGCTGTATTGCTCTTCGGTACTATTCGTATAGAGATAAATCAACGTACCGTCTTTATCCGTTTGATTCTCTTTAACCAATGTTCTGTATTCGTCAAAGGTATAATACTTGCCGTCTACATCTTTTAAAAGGGCAAACCTGGCGGCGCGTTCGTAGAACTTTTCGTCTGTCAGCATGCCATATTGGATAAACAGTTTAAGGCTGTCCCATTTTTCTTCAAATTGCGGACGGTCGTTCTTAAATATTTCTTCCAGGCGGTCGGCTACCTTCTTGGTAATATGGTTTGATATCTTCTTTACATTCTGATCGCTTTGCAGATACGAACGGGATACATTCAGCGGAATATCGGGCGAATCTAAAACGCCATGCAATAAGGTTAAAAATTCGGGAACAATTCCTTCTACCGAATCCGTTACAAATACCTGGTTGGAGTATAATTGTATTTTATTCCGGTTCAGGTCGATGTTATTCTTAATACGGGGGAAATAGAGTATGCCTGTGAGGTTAAACGGATAATCCACATTCAGATGTATCCAGAACAAAGGCTCTTCGCTCATGGGGTATAACTCCTGATAGAACTTCCTGTAATCTTCATCTGCAAGTTCGGAAGGCTTGCGTACCCAGGCCGGTTTGACGTCGTTAATTATATTATCTTTATCCGTATCCACATATTTGCCGTCTTTCCATTCCTGCTTTTTGCCGAAAGCAATCGGTATGGGTAAGAAACGGCAGTATTTTTTCAGTAGCCCGCTTATCTTGTCTTTATTCAGGAAGCCTGTGTTTTCATCGTCGATATATAAGATAATATCTGTGCCGGTATCTTCTTTCTCCGTTTCTTCCAAGGTATACTCAGGGTTTCCCTCGCAACTCCACTTCATGGATACGGCGCCTTCCTTATACGATCTGGTTACGATTTCCACTTTTTTTGAAACCATGAAAGTAGAATAGAATCCCAAGCCAAAATGTCCGATAATAGCGGCAGCGTCGTTTTTGTATTTTTCTACAAATTCTTCGGCGCCGGAGAAAGCTATTTGTTTGATGTATTTGTCTATTTCTTCGGCAGTCATACCAATACCCCGGTCGCTGACGGTAATGGTTCCGGCTTTTTCATCCATCTTTACATGGATTATCTGGTCGCCCAGTTCGCCTTTAAATTCGCCTACTGCCGACAACGTCTTTAATTTCTGGGTAGCATCTATTGCGTTAGACACTATTTCACGAAGAAAGATTTCGTGGTCGCTATACAAAAACTTTTTAATAATGGGGAATATATTCTCACTCGTTACCCCAATGTTTCCTTGTTTTGCCATATGTTTTCAGTTTTTTACTATATTTAATCAGTATTTCTCTTTTACTTCTGTGGTAAGCTTTTGCCCTTCCCCGTCAAATTCAACAAGTATTGTATCTCCTTCGTTTACAGAATCCTTGATAATCATTTCCGCCATTTCATCTTCCAGGTATTTTTGGATGGCGCGCTTCAGCGGACGGGCGCCAAACTGTATGTCATACCCTTTGGCGGCAATGAAGTCTTTTGCCTCTTCGGTAAGGATGAGAGAATAACCCAATTTCCGGACACGCTCATACAAGCCTTCCAGTTCAATATCGATAATCTTGTGAATAGCGTCTTTATCTAACTGGTCGAACATGATAATGTCGTCTATACGATTCAGAAATTCAGGGGCAAATGCTTTATTCAACGCTTTTTGAATAACGCCGCGCGAAAAATCCCTGTCGGTTTCATCCGGCCCTTTTGTATTAAACCCTACGCCACGGCCAAAGTCTTTTAACTGGCGGGTGCCGATGTTGGAAGTCAGTATCAGAATGGTATTCTTAAAATCGATACGCCTGCCTAAACTGTCAGTCAGACGGCCTTCGTCCAATACTTGCAGCAAAATATTAAATACGTCGGGATGCGCCTTTTCAATCTCGTCCAGTAAAATAACGGAATAGGGTTTCCGGCGCACTTTTTCGGTTAATTGCCCGCCTTCTTCGTACCCTACATATCCGGGAGGAGCGCCTATCAAGCGGGAAACGGCAAATTTCTCCAGATACTCGCTCATGTCGATACGTATCAAAGCGTTGGGCGAATCAAACAAATATTCGGCCAGCTTCTTGGCAAGATGCGTTTTGCCAACGCCTGTGGGACCCAGGAACATGAATGTCCCGATGGGTTTGTTCGGGTCTTTTAATCCTACCCGGTTACGTTGTATGGCTTTTACTATTTTTGAAACGGCTTCGTCCTGTCCGACAACCTTACCTTTTAATATTTCTCCCATTTCGAGCAGCTTGACGTTTTCGGCCGTTGCAATTCGCTGAACGGGTACGCCTGACATCATGGCAACTACTTCGGCTACCTTTTCTTCGTCTACCGTTTCGCGATGTTCCTGCAATTCCTTTTCCCATTTTGATTTGGCCGCTTCCAGTTGCAGCAGGTATTGCCGTTCCCTGTCGCGGAAACTGGCTGCCAGTTCAAAGTTTTGAGATTTTACTGCTGCAATCTTTTCCGCTTTCGTATCTTCTATTTTAGCTTCCAGCTCTTCAATGCTCTTTGGCACGATAATATTAGATATATGTACGCGCGAGCCGGATTCATCCAGCGCATCGATTGCCTTATCCGGGAAATTACGGTCGCTTATATACCGTTCGGTAAGGTTTACGCAAGCTTTTAACGCCTCGTCCGTATAGATTACGTTATGATGTTCTTCATAACGCGGTTTGATATTTTGCAGAATCTGTAATGTTTCTTCGGTTGTTGTCGGGTCTACGATTACTTTCTGAAAACGGCGTTCCAGCGCTCCGTCTTTCTCTATGTTTTTACGGTATTCATCCAGCGTGGTGGCGCCGATACATTGTATCTCGCCGCGAGACAGGGCAGGCTTCAACATATTGGCCGCATCCATTGAACCCGAAGCCGAGCCGGCTCCTACAATCGTATGTATCTCGTCGATAAACAGGATAATATTCGGATTCTTTGATAACTCGTTCAATATCGCTTTGATACGTTCTTCAAATTGCCCGCGGTACTTTGTGCCGGCAACAATAGACGCCATATCAAGGCTTATAACGCGTTTATCGAATAAGACGCGCGGTATTTTGCGCTGTATGATCCGTAAAGCCAGCCCTTCTACAATAGCTGATTTGCCAACGCCCGGTTCGCCGATTAATACCGGATTGTTTTTCTTCCGGCGACTGAGTATTTGCGCCAGGCGTTCAATTTCTTTTTCACGCCCCACGATCGGATCCAAACGGTTTTCAGACGCCGCACGTGTCATATCCATACCGAAGTTGTCCAGTACCGGCGTATCGTTCGGCGATTTGGGTTGCGCCGAACCTGACGGGCGGGATGATTCCTTCCGGGCGGAAAATCCATCATCATCGTCGTCTTCATCGTCATCCGTATACCCGTCGCTCAGTTCATCCATTTCTTCAAAATCGTCCATATCTTTCATTCCTGTACTGTTTGCCAGATTTTTATACACTGAGCGATAGGTTATGCCGGCCTTGTCTAATACTTTTGCCGCAATGTTAAATTCTTCTTTCAGGATAGCCAGAAGTAAATGTTCGGTATTCGTCTGTTCACTTTTAAACATACGCGCTTCAAGCATACTCATACGCAAAACCCGTTCGGACGTTTTGCTGATAACGATATTACTTTCGGGCACATCTTCTACTTCAAAGGAAGTACGTATGTCCTGTTCGATTTTTTTCTTTATATCATGAATGCCGGCATTTAATTCATGCAATATTTCCATGGCTTTGCTTTCACCGTCACGAATGATACCCAGCATAAGGTGTTCGGGGCCTATATAACCATTCTGAAGCCTTGCAGCTTCTTCGCGGCTATAGGTAATCACTTCAATGAGTTTCTTAGAATAATTATTTTTCATCTTGTATATATAATGCTTCTTAGCAAAGTTAATAAACTTTGGTTATATATCATCAAAATCTGTGCCAATGTTGAATACATTCTGAAATATACTGAAAAGAGGCAGGTTTATTTACCTTTTCGCCCGATACGTATGGAAGCATTACTTAGTTCTACCTTAACAGATTAAAATCCACTGCCGTTCCGTTAAGCCCCTTTCGGGACTTATTTTAAATTCTGGAATTTACTGTAAAACAGCAAGATAAGATATTGTTTTTGTTTTATGGGGTACGAATTAGAGCGGATTTTGAATACCTGTTTGGCCGCTTCTGACTACCCTTTGTCTGCATAAAACTCGGGGCAAAGTTACGAACTATTTTTCATATA
>JAITRG010000097.1 GCA_031288515.1 Tannerellaceae bacterium | reverse complement strand
TAAAGGAACAGCATTCCGATCAGTACCAATACCAGGTCCAGCGCTTTGTTCCTTACATTTTTTTCACGGAAGAATAAGGCGCCGGCGGCAAATGTTACCAGCACATTACTGCGGCGAATCATGGATACGACGGATATCATCGAATCGGGGAAGCTGAGGGCGTAAAAGTAAATCCAGTCGGCCAATACCAGAAAAACCGAAATAAAAAGAATGCTCCAGCGCCATTGAAACGGCGTGCTCTTCCCCCTTTGCGGATACCAAAGAAACAGGAGGATACATACCATCATACAGCATTGGTACACATTAAACCATACCTGCACGGTCATCACATCCAGCGAACGCATCAGGCGCTTGTCATACAGTCCGCTCAATGCTCCCAGCAGGGCAGACAGTATCATAAACCCTATCCATTTGTTGTGAGAGAAGCGAATCCCTTCCTTTTTCCCTGACAAGGAAAGAAGAAAGAAGGAGATAACGGACAGAAGCGCTCCAATCCATTGATACAGGTTCAAACGCTCGCCAAAAAGGAGCAGCGCTCCCAGCAGGGTCATCACCGGCTGGGCGGCTTTTATCGGGCCGGTTATCGTTAACGGAAGATTTTTAACGGCAAAATAGCCGAACAGCCAGGAAGACAGAACAATCGCCGCTTTGATAAAAACGGCAATATGCTGTTCCGGCGAGGCATACGGGAGGTGCAGCGCCGTACCGTCAAGCACATTCGTACTGTACGAAAGGATAATCGCCGGCACGAAGATAAGGCTGCTTATCAATGTATTCAAAAACAAAACAGGAAGGACGGCATTCCCGTTCAGCGACATTTTCTTGTTCACATCATAACATCCCAGTAAGAAAGCCGATATAAACGCTAACGCTACCCACATCTTTTATCTATTCATTAACCGTAAACAATTCTTCGGGATAAGCGATATCTGTCAGAAACAAAGCATGCCCCGGCACAGACGTCCCTGCCCTGCCCCTGTCTTTCGCCTCAATGATGGCGCTAAAGTCCTGTATGGATAATTTACCGCGCCCTGTTTCTATTAATGTGCCGGCAATGGCGCGAACCATGTTCCGCAGAAAACGGTCGGCTGTTATGTCAAAACGCCAGGCGTCGCCATCCCGCTCCCACCGGGCATGGGAGATACGGCAATAATTCGTTTTCACATCCGTATGCAGTTTACTGAAAGAGGTAAAATCGATATAGCCGTACAGGATTTCACACGCTTTGTTCATCGCATCAACGTCTAATACGCCATGCAGTTTATAGGCAAACTCGCAGGTAAACGGGTCTTTCTTTGTCGTAATATAATAAGTATAGGTACGGGATAAGGCGTCAAAACGGGCATGCGCGCCTTCCTTTACCGGAACAATCTTATCGATCGCAATGTCTTTCGGGAGGATGCGGTTTAGTTTTTCCGCCAGGAAAGGGAGATTCGTCAACGGTTCATGCCAGTCAAAATGAGCTACCATCCTGCGGGCATGGACGCCTGTATCTGTCCGCCCGGCGCCGACGATGGGGACAGGCAAACGAAGCAGCGTGGCCAGGGCTCCTTCTATCGTAGCCTGCACCGTTATACCATTGGGCTGAACCTGCCATCCGTTATAGTTCTTCCCGTTATATGCCAAATAGATAAAATAGCGATTCAAATGCATACTCTTTTGCTGTATTTCCGCAGGCAAAGGTAGCCACAAAAGCGCTTTGATAAAAATAAACCGGGAAGAACCGCCGGATTCATTAAATAAAAGAGTATATTTGCTTCTCTGATAACCATGAATAAACAATTCCGATAATGAAAACAAGTACGGCAGTTCTTTGCGCTATATTAATTTGCATGACAACACAGACACATGTATTTGCCGCTATCCGGCCGGCAATTATTCAATCAACCATTGAAAGTTTAGCCGACAAGGCAGGTGCCCGGCAGTCAATGATGGAAAAAGGCGTCAGGCAGGTCGCCGGATTATGGCAGGAAAAGGATGGCGATAACGAAGCTTTCCAAACATTCTGCCTGGAAAACTATATCGCCGACCCTTCCGAAAAGGAAATTGTATTCCTCAAAATAAGCGCTTACCTTGAAGGAATCTACGGCAACTTCAATGCCATGACGCTATGCCTGGACTGGAACGTTACCATAAACGACGGCCCCGAACATCCTGTCGACAAACAATTTGCCGCTTACAGCCCGTCTTCCCATCTGTCGGAAGATTTCTATACGAACAGGATAGCCTTTCTAATCGCTTTAAATTACCCGGAACTTGCCCTTAAAGAAAAAGAAGCGCTGGGAAAAGACCGGTTAGCCTGGGCTTATGCCCGGTTGGGCGATATATTTACGCGGCGCATCCCATCGGAGGTTATGCAGGAAAAAGCCCGAATCGACAGCGACGCCGACAGCTATATTGCCGCCTATAACATTTACATGGGGCATTTACTGAATCCCAAAGGGAAAAAGATATTTCCCGAAGAAATGATTCTCCTTTCGCACTGGAATTTACGCGATGAGATCAAGGCCAATTACAACAAAGGCGCCGGGGGACTCGACAAACAGCGCACCGTATACGAAGTAATGAAGCGAATTATAGCGCAGGATATTCCCGTTGAAGTAATCAATTCCGGGAAATACGACTGGAACCCTTACGCCAATACGATTTCCGAATCAGGCAAAAAGATAGAAGGAACGCCCGAATCGACAACACGCTACCAGAAAATGTTGAATAATTTCAACATCATGCAAAAGATAGACAGCTACACAGGCAATACGTACATAGACCGTAACTTCAACAATGATATGGAAGTGGCGGTAGATGAAGTAACCCGGCTATTCGACCGTTTCCTTTCCGCGCCCGAATTAAAAGAGGTGGGTAAACTGATTTCCAAACGTCTTGGCCGCAAGCTCGAAGCCTACGATATCTGGTACGACGGTTTTAAAGCCCGCAGCAACCTGGATGAAACCAAACTGAACGAACAAACGCGCGCGCTTTACCCTGACGCCGGAGCGCTGGAAAAAGACCTCCCGAATATCCTCGTTAAAATAGGATTCGACAAGGAACGGGCCGGTTATTTAGCCGACAAGATTGCCGTAGACCCCGCCCGTGGAAGCGGCCATGCCTGGGGAGCCGCCATGAAAGGACAAAAGTCGCGCCTTCGCACACGTATTCCTGCGGGAGGACTGGATTATAAGGGATACAATATCGCCATTCATGAATTTGGCCACAACGTAGAACAAACCATATCCCTGTATGATGTAGATTATTTTATGCTGAATGGCGTGCCGAATACCGCTTTTACGGAAGCGCTGGCCTTTATCTTCCAGAAAAGAGACCTGGAGATATTGGGTATTACAGACAATAATCCTGAAAAAGAAGCGATGAATATACTCGACAAAGTATGGAGCATGTATGAAATCTGCGGCGTATCCATGCTGGATATTTCCGTGTGGAAATGGCTTTATGCGCATCCCAACGCTACGGCCGGACAATTACGCGAGGCCGTTATTTCAATTGCCAAAGATATCTGGAATAAATATTACGCCCCGGCGTTTGGCGTAAAGGATGAAACGGTTCTGGCTGTTTATTCGCACATGATCGGTTATCCGCTGTACCTGTCGGCTTATGCCTTCGGGCAGATTATAGAGTTCCAGTTGGAGAAATACCTGCAAGGAAAGGACTTTGCCGCCGAAGTAAACCGGATTTTCAAACTGGGCCGCCTCACGCCTGCCCAATGGATGCTGGAAGCCACAGGCGAATCATTAACGGTAGCCCCGCTGCTGGAAGCCGTCAGGCAGATACGTTAAAAACGCTCAACATCTTATTATCGCAGAACAGCTCTCTACATACCTGGACGCTCCGCCTGTGAACTATTTAATTTGCATTAATCTAATAAGTAAGATTAGTCCAATCAACGAAATAAGAAGTCCTGCAATGGCTAACCCTTTCGGTTGTCTGAAAATTCCGGCAAACGAAAGACTCACTCCCAAAAACCATAAAACCCAACCTAATCCCGGTATCCAACCGAGCAATACGGCTATCAGCGTAAGTACGAAACCTGCCGTTCCAACCCCATTGGATATTGAGGCTTGTTTTTGATCGACAATAATTGCCTGCCCTTGTTGTAGACTTTCTTCAATGAATTGTGAATCTGACATAATAAAAAAGATTAGTTAGTATTTGTCTATAAAAACTCGTTTTTTCGGTTTTTATTATTAACCTGCCGGATTAATTTTTGTTAATCTCATGTCAATCTCATCAAAAATTTCTGGTTTTCCATTTTCTTTTCCAGCGGCGATGTTGCCGAAGATATTAATTGCCGCCTGAGCGCCTCGCCGGCATGCATCCCCGGCAACCGCGTGCCCAGCGCCGATACGCTGCTGCGCGGGATAAAGGTATGTTTTGTTTTTAATTTGTTGATTTTGCCTGCTTCTACTTTAACCCATTACACAGGCTTGTCTGGCGCTATCTTTCAGCTTCCAGCCGGTTTATAAGCGCTTGCGTATGAACGACTATGGCTGAAAGAAGACCCTTCAGCCCCGTTTCAGAAAAAAATACGGGGCCGGTAAAAAAGAAAAAAACCATTGCGTCCTGTTTTCCAAACCATTACGACGCCTTTGGTAAACCATTACGATGCCTTTAGAACGTCCTTGCGACGCCTTTGGTAAACCATTGCGAAGACTCTGATGAAGCATTGCGAAGACTAAAAAAAGCGCTGTGACGCCTTCAACAGACCATTATAATGGTTTGGCAGAGAGTATATAATGGTTTACTGAAGGCATTATAATGGTTTACTCAACACACTATAATGCTTTTTTTTGGAATAAATCTCTCTTCTCCGGCTCCGGCTGTAAGGAAACTGAAAGGTCTTCCTGCGTCTTCTTTCAGAATGTCATTCTGTAAATCAATCCTTTGCAACAAAGCTGAAAGCTGAAAGGAGAGGCGAAAAGTATCGTTTAGCAGGGGAGTATTCCTGTTGAGAAAGCGGTTCCCGGGCCGGTGTCAGGTTTAGCTTCTTTCTTCGCACGTTTTTTAATCTGCTAAAGTAGAATTATACTTCGCGCGGGGTAATTTTGTGAGATGTTTACCTGTTCAAAGAGTAGGAAATTCAAGGACAAAAGTTTAAACAGGTTATTATGAGAAGTATCATTAATGGTATCAAAAAAACTTTGTAACTACTCAGGTAGTATTCATGCATTGGATGTCAGCAAGACATTTCAA
>JAITRG010000060.1 GCA_031288515.1 Tannerellaceae bacterium | reverse complement strand
CCCATCATTGTAATCTTTTTTTGCAATTACAAAATTACAACTTTTCGGGCGACTGTCAAACGGTTGCCCATTTTTTTGCGTTCAGGAGAGGATGGGGAAAAATTAGTCGGTCAGTAGTGATTATAAAACAAAAATACCCAATTTACCGGACAATTTTCATTTTTTATTCAACTATTCTTTTAATGTGACTGGAAATATTTGTTTCTTCGTATCCGTAGAAAAACGAACGTTAGATTCTTTTATGGATATGGAAAAAATAATTTATGCCCTGGTCTTCAATCAGGAGAAAAAACTTAATGCGGAAGGAGAAGCCCTGATTCAGGTAGAGGCTATCCGGGATAATGAAAAAAGATACTTGTCAACTAAGGTTCTCATCAATCCAAATCAATGGGATACCTTAAAACGTGAAGTAAGAAATCATCCGAATATGAAAACCCTGAATAAATATTTATATGACTTTATTGATGCATTAGAAAAAAGAGAGTTGGATATGATACTGAAAGGAGAGCGCTTTGAGCTGGATGACGTATTAGGGAATAAACCGCAGAGTATGCCTTTTATAGATTTTATGAACAGAGAAATAGGATTGAGCTATTTAAAATTTTCCACAAAAAAAATCATTATTCCACACTGAAAGTGTTGGCTCTTTACAAACCTGATTTATTGACTCATGAGCTCACCTATACTTTTTTGTGTGATTTTGAATCTTTTCTGCTTGATAAAAACTATCATATAAATACTATCTCTAAACATATGAGGCATTTGAAACGTTATGTTAACCTTGCCATCAATAAAGATTTATTTGATATCGTTAAATATCCCTTTCGAAAATATAGAATACATCATGTAGAAAGCCCAAGGGTACATCTTACGCCGGAAGAATTGAGAAAGCTGGAAAAGATAGATTTAGGAAAAAGAAAAGCGCTAAGAAAGGCACTGGATATTTTTTTATTTTGTTGTTATACGGGATTGCGTTTTTCAGATATAGTAAAAATAAGGAGAGATAACTTCCAATATATCGACGGTAAACTATGGTTGATATTTTCATCAACCAAAACAAAAGCAGACATACGCCTGCCTGTTTATTTATTGTTTGAGGGCAAGGCGGTAGCCCTGTCTGAAAAATATACGGTTAATCCTTCCTTTTTCGATATCAATATCAATTCAAATTCAAATATAAACAAACAATTGCGGGCCATTTCGCAATTAGCAGGTATAAAGAAAAATATTTCGTTTCATACGGCCCGGCACACAAATGCAACCTTATTGCTTTATAATGGCGCACATATAACGACCGTACAAAAACTGTTAGGCCATAAGAGTGTAAAAACGACAGAAATCTACAGTAAAATTATGGATATGACAATTGTGTGCGACCTTGAAAAAATATATTAAAGTTCTGCAAGAACTTTGGTAATTTCGTATGTGGGGATTACGAATGTTTACCATATCTACCGGTAACTACCGACAGGTTTGAGACTATTTTACGACTTCTATTAGAACTTTCTTAAGAAATACGGGCGTGTATATGTTGTATAACATCAAAGAAAAAAATATTTTTTAGCTTGTTTTCACATAAAAAGTCATACTTTAGCAGTCGATAATTAAAATGGGTAGTGTATTTTCATACCAATCATTTAATTTATGAATGTTTTATTTTATAATATAAACATAAATGGTGCAAATTAGTTATTTTTTGTTAAACAAACAAAGTGTGTCTATGAAGAAGTTGATCTATTTTTTATTTTGCCTGTTCTTAGGCATTGGGTTGGTTACTGCTCAAACCAGGCAGATAACAGGTACTGTTATCTCTGCTGATGACGGCGAACCGATTATTGGTGCGTCTGTAATTGTAAAAGGTACTACTACCGGTACCGTTACTGATATAGACGGGAATTTTAGTTTAAGTGTGCCAGGTTCCGCCAGAACTTTGGTAATTTCGTATGTGGGGATGGTTGCCCAGGAAGCGGCCGTACAACCCACGGTAAATGTGCGTTTGCAATCCGATACGCAACGACTTGACGAAGTAGTGGTGACGGCATTGGGTATTTCCAAAGAAAGGAAAGCGTTAGGATATGCCGTGCAGGATGTAAAGTCTGATGAATTAACAAAAGGGGGTAATACAAGCCTCGCGGGGGCTTTGCAAGGAAAAGTATCCGGCGTACAGATTTCCCCATCCTCCGGTATGCCGGGAGCATCAGCAAGAATAACGATTCGTGGCGTCCGTTCATTTACGGGCGACAATACGCCTTTGTATGTTATTGACGGTATGCCTATTAATTCATCGCCGGACAGGGATACCGGTTATTCCGTTACAGGTTCCGACTATGCAAACCGCGCCATGGACGTTGATCCCAATGATATTGAAAGTATTAATATTTTGAAAGGACAAGCCGCTTCTGCTCTCTATGGGATGCGTGCCTCCAATGGCGTAATTGTGATTACTACTAAAAGTGGAAAAGGCGCCCAAAAAGGCAAGCCGCAGGTATCCATTACATCTAATGTGTCGTTCGACAAGCCATCCACCTATTATGAGGCTCAAGATAAGTATGCTCAGGGTGTTGGCGGAAATTATTCTCCGACGTCGTCTTTATCTTGGGGGCCTTTAATTTCGGAATTACCTGATGACCCGAATTATGGAGGAAACACGGATAATACTTACACGAAAAGGTATGGTAAGAAACAAGGGCAATATTATGTTATACAACGTGAAAGAGCCGGTTTGGACGGATGGGCAACCCCGCAGGTTTACGATAATGTGAAAGATTTCTTCGACACGGGCGTTACCTGGAGCAATAACGTAAATGTAATGCAAGGTTTCGACAAAGGTAATTATTCTTTCTCATTGGGTAATACCACACAAAACGGTATTGTGCCTAATACGGGTTTAGACCGCTATAATGCCCGGTTATCAGCCGAGGCTAAATTGCACGAAAACTGGACAACCGGTTTTTCCGGTAATTTTGTAACATCCAAACTTACCAAACAAACCGGAGCAAATAATGGCCTTGTAGCGACTCTTTACGGAGCGCCTGTCAGTTATGACCTGGGAGGAATTCCCAACCATATGGATGGCGACCCGTATACGCAGAATACCTTCAGGGCTACATCCGGGTTCGACGGCCCTTATTGGAGTGTTGAACATAATAAATGGACAGAGCGTAATAATCGTTTCTATGGTAATACCTACGTGAATTACTCCACTAAATTGAATACTGTCAATCATAAGCTGGATATCAAATACCAGGTAGGGGTTGACTCCTATAATACCAATTATTCGGATATGTGGGGTTACGGGCACGCCAATCAAAAAGGAGAAGTAAATGACCGCAGTTATGTAGTGACGGAAGCAAACCAGTTAATAACTGCCGCTTATGCATGGACTATCAATGAAGACTGGTCGTTTGACATGTTGCTGGGAAATGAATTGGTTCAAAAGAAAAGGAAATATGACTATATTTATGCTACAGACTTCAATTTTCCAGGTTGGAACCATATAAATAATGCTACCTCCTATACATCGTCGGAAGACTTTGCACGCAGAAGGACAGTAGGTTCATTCTACCAGGCGTCTGTCGCTTACGCGAATATGCTCTATTTAAGTACGACAGGCCGTTATGACGTCGTATCATACATGCCTCGCGACAACCGTTCGTATTTCTATCCTTCCGCTTCTTTAGGATTTATATTTACCGAACTGGAACCTGTCAAAAATAATGTATTGACCTATGGTAAAATCCGTGCTTCCTATGCCCAGGTAGGACAAGGCGAAGACTATTATGAAACTTTTTATGACCTGCCGGGTTATGGCGGCGGATTTTATAGCGGTTCTCCGATACGGTACCCCATAAATGGCGTTTCGGCATTCACTCAGTATAATGTTGTATATGATCCCGGTTTAAAGCCTCAGAATACAAAATCATATGAATTAGGCGCTGATTTGACATTCCTTGACGGGTTGTTCTCTGTCAACTATACTTTCTCGCGTCAGGATGTTAAAGATCAGATTTTTGACGTACCGTTAGCGCGTTCAACCGGCTCCAGTTCATTAGTAACAAACGGAGGCGCCGTTCATACCAATGCGCATGAAGTTACCTTGTCTGTAAATCCGGTTAATACCAAAAACTTCAAATGGGATTTGGCGTTTAACTTCTCTAAAATCGACAACTATGTGGATGCATTAGCAGAAGGAGTGGACAATATTATGCTTGGCGGATTTGTAGACCCGCAGGTACGCTATAACATTGGAGACAAAGCGCCGGTGATTTATGGCACTACTTATCTGCGCAATGATGACGGAGAGATAATAGTAGATGAAAACGGTTTGCCTCAACCCGGAGAAATGGGGGTTATCGGTAATGTTTCACCGGATTTCAATCTGGGGTTCAATACTGCGTTTGAAATCTACAAACTTAAAATAGGCGCAACTTTCGATTGGAAAAGCGGCGGACAAATGTACCACGGCTCCTATGTTACGGCAAATTTCTACGGGACGACACAACGTTCGGCGGAATACCGTGCCATGGAATCTTTCCTTTTTGAAAAACCTGCCGTAAAACAAACCGGTACAGACGCTAACGGAAATCCTGTGTATGCTCCCAACGATATCCGGATTAAAGGTGAAAACGCTTACGACTATTTCGATACGTTAAGCAGTATATCCGAAGGTGGAGTTTATGACAACGATTTCATAAAATTACGTGAACTGTCTATAAGCTACCCCGTTTGGAGTAAAAAGGGCATCGATGTAAATCTGAGCGCTTTTGCCCGTAATATTATTCTGTGGAGTAAATTAAAAGGCGGGTTTGACCCGGAATCCAGTCAGGGTAACAATAATATGGCCGGCGGATTTGAACGTTTCTCTCTGCCGGGAACATCCAGTTATGGTTTTGGTTTAAATGTGAAATTCTAAAAATTAAGGATGATGAAAATCAACAATATAACAAAAGTTCTTCTAAGTACCGCAATACTTTGCGCTACTTTTGTATCCTGTTCCGAGGATACGATGGACAGGCTCAATGAAAATACGTCAAATCCGAAAGATGTACTTGCAAAATATATCTTGACCGAGGTAATGACGTCTACCGGATTCAGTAGCATTGGCGGCGACATGAACACGTATTTATCCCTTTATGTTGAACATGAAACGGGCGTCCATAATCAGTTTATTAATGCGGAAAGGCGTAGAAACGAACCCTCTAACGCCGCTACATTTAATAATGTATGGGGTTCAATTTATACAACCCTGAAAGACGTTAAAATTGCCATTGATAAATGTTCGACCGGCGGAAGTGAAGAAGGCAATCCTGCCCTGGGCGTCGCCCAGTTCCTGGCTGCTTATAATCTGGCCGTATTAACGGATATGTACGGCGACGTCCCCTGGAAAGAAGCCTGTGATTACAAAGTAAATATGGCTCCTCCTATAGACAAGCAAGAGGTGATTTACCAGGATATCATGGCGTATCTTGACGCTGCCATCACAAGCCTGCAGAGCAGCTCCAGTAACGGTCTGGGCGGGCAGGACTTTATCTATGGCGGCGATAATACGAAATGGCTGAAAGCAACGTATGCGTTAAAAGCCCGTTTAACGATGCATTTGCTGCATAGAAGCTCGAATGTACAAGCCGATATGCAAACGGTACTGGATTGCGTATCCAAATCGTTTACTTCCGCCGGCGAACAATGTTCCCTGTCTATCTATGGCGGATCGCAATTAAATCCTATGTTTGCTACATTCTGGGCTCGTTTTGGAATTTCAGCCAGTAAAAGTATGTTCGACCGTATCGTTGAATATGGAGACCCCCGTATAGGCCGTTGCTTTATGGAACCGGGCGCTCAAGTTATTTTCGCCTCTGCCGACGACGATCGTATTGACCTTCCTCCCACCGGTAATCCGATTCAACAACAATTGGTTTATACAAATTCTATATTTGTTGCCGCTCAAACTGCTCCGACTCATTTAATAAGTTATCATGAAATATTATTCCTGAAAGCCGAAGCATTATTCCATTTAAACAGGAAGGATGAAGCAAAAGCAGCGCTAAAAGAAGCGGTGATTGCCGGATTCGCTAATCTGGAAATGAATGTGAGCGACGCCTTGAGTTCTGATTACTGGGGTGGTTTCGACGTTGAAACAAGCGCTGTTACGACAGAAGAAGCCGGCGCCTATTTCGATTCTTCTATTGCTCCAAAGTTTGATGCAAGCCCTTTGAAGGAAATAATGATTCAAAAATACATTGCATTTTGGGGAGCAAATGGCGAATCGGTAGAAACCTTTAACGATATACGCCGCATGAAGGCGATGGGAAATGATTTTTATGGTTTGAAAAATTCAAACCCATTCCCCTTACGCACTCCTTATGGAAATTCAGACGTTACGGCAAACCCCAATATTGAAGAAGCTTACGGCAAAGGGGATTATGTCTATAGCGAGAATGTATGGTGGGCTGGCGGTTCGCGTTAAGAGTAACGAATCGCAAGAATTTATAACAAGTTAAAAAAAGAGGTTGCCTTGCAATAAGGCAGCCTCTTTTTGCTTTATCGGTTAATAAATGTTATCTTTGCCGGAAATAACTATTAGTAAGAACATTAAAAACGAAAAAGATGAAGAAAATGGTAATGGTTGCCGGTTTGGCAATTGCGCTGAGCGCATGTGGTTCATCTGAAAAAAAAGCAGGAGGCGATAGTATGGACAACCCGTTCTTTTCAGAGTATGCAACCCCTTATGGCGTTCCGCCGTTTGATAAAATTAAACTTGAACATTACAAACCTGCTTTTCTTCAGGGAATGGAAGAGCAGGTGAAAGAAGTGGACGCTGTTATCAAACAAACGGAAGCCCCCACTTTTGAGAATACAATTGCGGCATTAGACCGGAGCGGCGAATTGCTGATGAAAGTACGTACCGTATTCTACGGACAAAACAGCGCCAATACAAATGACGATTTACAGGCATTAAGCCGCGAAATGTCTCCGCTGTTTTCCAAGCATGGCGATGACATAAACCTTAACCCTGAATTGTTTGCCCGAGTAAAAGCGGTATACGAAAACAGGGACAACCTGAACCTGGATAAGGAACAGGCGAAGCTATTGGAAGAAACCTATAAAGGCTTTGTACGCGGAGGCGCTAATTTAAGCCCGGAAAAACAGGAAATACTCCGTGATTTGAATCAGAAGATATCTATGCTTCAGCTTACTTTCGGCCAGAATATGCTGAAAGAAACCAATGCCTTCCAGTTGGTAATAGATAAAGAAGAAGACCTTTCCGGCCTGACGGACGCTCAGACAGCCAATGCCGCACAGGCTGCGGATAAAGCAGGTATGGAAGGCAAATGGCTGTTTACGCTGCATAATCCAAGTATAATGCCTTTCCTGCAAAACTCAACGAAGAGGGAATTGCGCGAAAAAATATTTAACGGATACATCATGCGTGGCAACAACGACAACGACAATGATAACAAAGAGGTGGTTAAGCAACTGGTAACCCTTCGCCTGGAAAAAGCGAAATTGATGGGCTATGATGATTTCGCTTCTTTTGTACTGGAAGAACGGATGGCCAAAAATGAAAAGAATGTCTATAACCTGCTCGATGAGCTTTGGACGCCTGCATTGAATAAAGCGGAAGAAGAATTGGCAGACATCCGGGCCGAAATTAAAAAAGAAGGGAATGATTTTACAGCGCAAGGCTGGGACTGGCGTTACTATTTTGAAAAAGCAAAGAAAGCGAAGTTCGATTTGGACGAGAGCCAGATAAGGCCTTATCTCAAACTGGAAAACGTATATGAAGGGGCATTTTATGTAGCCAACAAATTGTATGACATAACCTTTACTCCCGTGCATAATGTACCTGTCCCGCATCCCGAAGCGATCGCTTTTGAATGTAAGGATAAAGACGGAACCCACCTCGGACTTTTATATATGGATTTCTTCCCCCGCCCGGGTAAAAACGGCGGCGCCTGGTGTGGCGGCTATCGTTCTCAAACCTATAAGGACGGTAAACGGGTAGCGCCGATCGTTACCATTGTATGCAACTTTACTCCTCCGGCGGCAGGCGAACCGGCTTTACTTAGCGATGATGAAGCCAATACGTTGTTCCACGAGTTTGGACATGCCTTGCACAGTTTGTTCAGAGATGTACATTATTATGGTATAGCAAGCGTTCCGCGCGATTTTGTAGAATTACCTTCGCAAATCATGGAGCATTGGGTATTTGAACCGGAAGTGTTGAAAGTATATGCCAAACATTATCAAACCGGCGACGTAATTCCCGCCGAATTAATCGAGAAATTAGACAAGAGCGGCAAATACGGACAGGGATTTGCCACAACAGAATACTTGGCCGCTTCTTTCCTGGATATGGATTATCATATATTGAAAGACCTTCCGTCCAATCAGGAGACATTAAACTTCAATGTCGTAAATTTTGAAGCGGAAACATTAGGAAAGAGAGGCCTGTTAAGCCAGATACCTCCCCGCTACCGCTCAACCTATTTCAGTCATACGATGGGCGGAGGGTATACAGCCGGTTATTACAGCTATATCTGGTCTGAGGTATTAGATTCCGACGCTTATGAGGCTTTTAAGGAAACAGGCGACATCTTTAACCGGGAAATGGCCGATAAATTCCGTAAATATGTACTCACTCCCGGCGGCATTGACGACGCCATGACAATGTACACAAACTTCCGTGGAAAAGAACCCGGAACAGAGCCATTGCTGAAAAACAGAGGACTTAAATAAACCATAGGTGGTGATCTAAAAAGTATGCTGATATAATATTTTAATACACAGACATATTTTTTACGTCACCACCATAATAGTTGCGGAAGTAACCGGAGCGATAAAAATTAAAAGCCGCAAAACAACCCGGTTTGTTTTAATCGTAAAATACAAACAGATTCATTTTGTTTTGTAAATGAAACAAAAATTCATTATCTTTGTTCTTTGTACAGAATAAACAAAGCGTGGCATGGATAGAAACATTCTGAAAACAGTTATTGCCGACAATCAGATAGAAGTCCTTAAATACAAGGTCATCCCAAGAGATTTCATCTTTGAGGAGTTTGGCAACTATGTTTTTGTTGGTATTCGAAGAGCGGGAAAGTCGTTCTTACTCTATCAACGGATGCAGCAACTGCTTGCACAAGGTGTACAATGGGATGAAATGCTGTATATTAACTTCGAGGATGAACGTCTGGTTGGTATGTCTTTGGAAGATTTGAATTTGCTATTGGAAGTTCATTTGGAGATGTATGGGAAGAAACCTATACTCTTTCTTGATGAAATCAAAACATTGTCGGTTGGGAGAAATTTGCTCGCCGCATGGCTGATACCAAACACCGAGTTTATATTACGGGAAGCAATGCCAAGATGTTAAGTCTGGATATCCAAACCACTCTTGGAGGGCGATATATTCCTGTTGACGTTTATCCTTATAATTTCAAAGAATTTCTGACTGTAAATGAAATCAGTTTCGATGAAGCATCTTTGCTCTCAACGGAAGGAAAAGCAGAAGTCCTTAGAAAATTCAATGATTATTTCTATTTCGGAGGATTTCCTGAAAGCGCAGAGTTTACAGGCAAACGAGATTACTTGACAAGCGTTTATCAAAAGATCTATTTGGGAGATATTGCTACACGACATTCAGTAGATAACACGTTTGCTCTACGTATTATGTTCAAGAAATTGGCTGAAAGCGTAAAGCAGCCTTTGTCGTTTACTCGAATAGCAAATATTGTATCGTCAACGGGGGCAAAAGTAGGAACACAGACAGTCATTAACTATATAGAGTATGCAAAAGATGCCTGGTTAATTTCTTCGCTACAAAACATAGCCGGAAAACTGGTTGATAAGGAAACAAATCCAAAGTATTACTTTACTGATAACGGGATTTTAACCCTTTTCTTACTTGATGGCAACACTTCCTTATTGGAAAACTTGGTAGCGATCAATCTATTACGTAAATACGGTCGTAGTGATGCGGTTTTCTTCTACAACAAAGGAATTGAAGTAGATTTTTATATTCCCGATGAAGCAACTGCTATTCAGGTATGTTATAATCTTGATAACAGCGATGGTACATTTGACCGGGAAGTTGGCGCTTTATTGAAGCTGTCAAGTGTGTTGGAGTGTAATAAGTTGATGATTATTGCACGAGATAACGAACAGGCATTAGAGGTTGATAATAAAACAATTGAAGTTATTCCTGCATGGAAATGGCTTCTGAATTTATAATCCGACCGTCTGTTTACTGCCGGTGTAAATAACCGTCGCATCGGGGGCGGGATGCGAATCAAATCCTTTTGCCTTGTCTTTGTCTATTAGCACTACATGAAATTTACGCTGGTCTGTCATACCATCGAAACTGCCCTGACGTTCGCCTAATGACACTTCTTTCGTATGGTCGTTATATTGAATTGAGATGATTGAATATTTTCCTTTTTCGTAATTATAGTTTGTCCCCTCATCTTCGTATAATGCGAAGGAGGCGTCTTTTCCTGCATAGATATAGAGGGTGACGGGCGCATCCGGCTTTTCGGACGTATATTGTATTTCTTCGCCTACCGGGATGATAGATCCCGCTTTGGCAAATAATGGCATACGCTCGTAAGGGGCGTCTACTTTCCTGTTTTGCCCGCCTTCCGTATAGGCGCCGCTGTAGAAATCATACCAACCTGTGTTCTTTGGAAAATAGACGTCCCGCTCACGAGCTTTGTATTCGTATACCGGACAGGCAAGCAAGGAAGGCCCGAACATATACTGCCCGCTGATGTTATTTACTTTTGCGTCATAACCGAAATCCATTACCATCGGGCGCATAATCGTATAGTCGTCCAGATACACCCAGCCTGCCATGGAATAGATGTACGGCAGTAAACGGTAACGTAATTTGTCGTAATAAACAATGCTTTTGTAGGCTGGATGCGATTCGGGCGCTATGTTATACACTTCGCGGAACGGGTATTGGCCATGTGTACGGAACAGAGGGGCAAAGGCGCCGAACTGTGTCCACCGCGTATTTAGCTCGCGCCATTCATTCCTGTCTTCCGAGCCTTCTTTTGCCTGTTCGAAACGTTTTTGTACGCAAAAGCCGCCAATATCCATTGTCCAGTATGGGTTGCCGGACAGGGAATGATTCAGCCCGGCGGAAATTTGCGCTTTATAGTCTTCCCAGCAGGTTCCGATATCGCCGCTCCAGGTTACGGCTCCGTACTTTTGCAAACCACAAAAACCGGAACGGGTAAGCAGGAATACCCGTTTATCGTTGTCGGTGGCGCGCTGGCCGTTGTAGATAGCCATCGCATTCATTAAGGCGTAGGTATTGAAGTATTTTGTGGAGGGGCCGAGCGCCGTCGGATTCATTAACGCTTTGCGGTATTCAATGCCGGCGTTAGACAATATGTCGGGTTCGGAAGCATCCATCCACCAGGCGTCAAAACCTAAGGGATATAAATGTTCTTTCAACTGCTCCCAGAACAGGGCGCGGGCGTCTTCGCTGTATGCGTCATAGAAGGAGCCGATATAGCCTTTGCCTATCCAGTCGCGGACGCTGTCTTTTACGGCTTGTCGATACATCCAGCCTTTTTCGTCGAACGCTTTGTAATGTTCGGTATTTACATAAAACTTAGGCCAGACGGATATCATTATTTTGGCATTGAGGCTGTGCGCCTCGTCTACCATAGCACGGGGGTTGGGGAAACGCGCCGTATCAAACCGATGGCTTCCCCACTGGTCTTCTTCCCAATAACTCCAGTCAAGAACTATGTTGTCGACAGGTATTTTACGGCGACGTAATTCCTTTAAGGCGCCTGTTAATTCATCCTGCGTTTTGTACCTTTCCCGGCTTTGCCAAAATCCCATAGCCCATTTGGGCATTACTTGCGCTTTGCCGCTGATGCTGCGGTATCCTTTGATTACCTCGTCTATAGAATTGCCTTTGATGAAGTAATAATCTATCTGATCGCCCATTTCGGCGTAGAGCGAGAGTTTCGTTTGTTCGTCGGCGTTAACGGGCGACAGGGCTTTCAGTCCGATGTACGATATACCTCCGTCGGGCTGCCATTCCAAACGGATAGCGTGGTGTTTGCCGGCTTCCATATAGACATTGAACTTGGCAACCGAAGGATTCCAGGCTGTACGCCATTTATCGGCCATTAATTTGCCGTCGATCCATGCTTTTGTATAACCGGCGCAGTAAAGGAGAAAACGGTGAATGCCCGATTCCTTTGCCTGCAAGTCGCCTTCCCATACGACCGTTGAGTTCGTAAAGGGAAAGCCTTCCGGAAAGTTCTTTACTGTTTCGAGATTTTCATAATCTATCGTATTTTCCGTCCGTGTAATAAATATGTTTTCAGGGTCGGAGTTTGTATAATAAGTAGCTGTTAATCCGCCTTCGGCGCCATTCATATCATACAGTTTGAACTGGGATAGCTGGGCGTAGTCGCGTATATCTCCAAATTTGGAAAGGGAGTAATTATCCCACAGGATACCATAGTTTTTGTTCGATACCAGGAAAGGAATAGACACTTTGGTGTTGTATTGGAATAAGGTTTCATTTTTTCCTTTGTAGTTAAATTCATCTGCCTGGTGTTGTCCGAGGCCGTAGAATGCTTCATCATCGGGCGATTCGAAAATCTGACGGAGCGTATATCCGGGAACGCCGTCTACTTCTATGGGGATGAATGATTTTCCGCCTCCTTTGTTTTCCTGTAATATGATCTCATCGTCTGGACCGGTGAATTTTATTTCGCCTGTTTTCAGGTTGGCGCGAGCTTTTAAGGAGGAGGTTTGCAATATAATCTGACAGCCTTCTTCAATAATATCCCACGATGCCGTAACAGGCTGCTCCTGTACAACCAAGCTTTTTTCGGCAGAAAATTTACCGGGAGTGGCAGAAACGCGTATAATATCTTCATCAATAACAGACAAACGGATCAGTTTCGCGCCTGAACCGGAGGGCTTCTCCAAATGAACAATTACCCCATCGGCCGTTTTCTCCCACGAACCATTATCGCACGACATAAGGGTTAACGCAAATACCATTATGTAAATAGATAATTCCTTCATCACTTAGCTCTTTTTGTTGTTTTTCCACTTATTGGCTTATCACCCCGGTAAAGATACGGCGCAAGAAAACGAATATCTTGCTAAGATGTTAATGGCAAGCAGCCTGTATGTTAGTATCAGGGGTTGATTTGTTTTCATATGGAGTATAAAATGTAAGATACCGGCCGATTTTTCAGGAATAGAACAAGAAGAAATCATGCAGCCGTTTCAATGGAGGACGAAGCGCCGTCGCTAAAAAGATAACCTTCAAACCTTTTTTGATAGCTATCGAACCTCCTTTACAGTAAATATATGTAGTATTGCATGAACACATATAATTTGATTGGAATGGATACATACTTGGCTTTAGACCTGGGGGGAACAAAATTACTGGTGGGGGAATTAGACCCGTACGGAAACATATTGCGGTATAAAAAGTATGATACCGGCTATTTCAACCAACAGGCGGCGCTGGAAATTATTAAAAAATCGCTTGATGATTATATAAAAACCGTTGGTTGGGTAGATAAAAAACCGATTGCCTTAGGGGTAGGATTAATCGGACGGGTGGACCCGAATGAAAATATCTGGCTGCAAATAGACCCTAAACGGACAGACCCTGTTTACCTGGCAAAAGAGTTGGCCGCCCTTTACGGCGTCCCCTGCTATATAGACAATGACGTGAAGAGCGCTACGCAGGCCGCCCTGCGTTTCGGATTCGGAAAGATAACCAATAACTTTATATATATTAATGTAGGAACAGGTATAGCCGCCGGCTTCGTGGTGAACGGGCAATTGATACGGGGCAGCCATTTCAATGCCGGCGAAGTAGGGCATACGCAAGTGGGCGTTAACTTAGGCTTAACCTGCGGATGCGGACGGACAGACTGCGTAGAGCAGATTGCTTCCGGCATCGGATTTGATAAATGCGCCCGCCTGCTATGCGAAAGGTATGAAACGAAACTTCATATCCCCGAAGACGCCGGCGAAAAAGTGGATGTGAGAGAGATATTCATGTTAAGCCAAAAAGGCGACCCCCTCTGCGTACAGTTGGTAGAGAATGCGTCGCAGGCATTGGCCAATCTTATTATGAACCTGATACGCGTGACCGACCCTGATACGGTTGTTTTAGGAGGCGGTATCGTATCCGACGGCTATATCCACACGAAGGTACTGGAAAAACTGAATCCCACTACAATTCGTTTCGTAAAGAATGGAGTAGTACTTACCAAACTGAACCCCGACTTCATCGGCCTGGTGGGCGCCGGAGCAGTGGCAATGAATAATCATAAAAACAATCCTGCATAAAGATGAAACTATCTATTACAATCGCTACGAACGAAAAGGAGTTCGACCGCATGGCCGCATGGCGTATCACTGGCGAAATACTGAACAATCCCAAAGCGGTAATCGGCCTGTCTACCGGGCAAACCACCCGGAATATGTATGCAATCATCAGCGATATTTATAAACTATACCCGTTCGACGTATCGTCTGTCACCCTGTTCGGGGTAGACGAAGTGGCGAATGTATCCCGCGCATACGACGGAGCCTGCTACACGATGCTTCGGAAACAGTTAATCGATACCTTAGGCGTCCGGCCGGAGAATTTTATTATGCCCCCTACCCTTTCGGACGATTTTGAACGGGAATGCCGTCTGTTTCAGGAAGAATTAGAAAAAAGAGGAGGCGTAGATTTACAGATACTGGGCTTAGGAGCCAACGGACACCTCGGATTCAACCAGCCGGGCACGCCCTTTGAAAGCGAAACATGGCTGTCTGATATGGACGAAGTATTGGAAGAGCGCATCCGGAAAGAAACCGGTACGCCTCCCGGAAAGAAATTAGGCGGACTCACCTTAGGCGTCAAAAACATCATGCATGCACGCAAGATACTCTTAGTAGCCAAAGGAAGCCATAAAGCCGGAATCGTAAAGAAAATGCTGGAAGGCCCTGTCGACGCCGCCATTCCCGCATCCGTCTTACAGCTTCACCCAAACTGCGAATTTCTACTCGACCAGGAAGCCGCAAGTCAATTAAAAACAGAACTCTACTAACTACTAACTAAAAATATGACACAACAGGAAAAGCAAGTTAATTACGTGGGCCCATTTGTTACGATGGTATTCTTATTTTTCATTGTAGGGTTCCTTACTACGGCCAACACACAGTTTCAAGGGCCTTTGAAAGCGGCCTTTTTAGAAGGTGCAGGCGATTTTAAAAACACGTTTGCCACGCTTATTACCTTCTCCTGGTTCTTAGCGTATCCGCTTTGTGGCGGGACAGGCTCTTCGTGGACTACGAAATATGGGTATAAAGGAACGCTGGTCCGCTCGCTGTTTATTATGATAGCCGGACTGGGATTCTTTTTCCTTTCTTCCTGGTTTACGGTAACGTTTCCGGGCGTCAGCCTGCATATGGGCGCCATAACCGTTCCGGCCGGGTTCTTTATCTTCCTTTTGGGTTCTTTTGTGGTGGGAGCGTCGGCTACTATACTTCAGGTGGTGATCAATCCGTATCTTACGGCCTGTTTTGTGAAGGGGACGCAACCTATCCAGCGTATGGCCATAGGCGGTTCGGCCAATTCCATCGGTACTACCCTTGCCCCTTTCTTTGTTACAGGTATTGTATTTGGCGGTTTGGCCATGGAAGATGTGCAGATAAGCCAACTGATGATTCCTTTCTTCTCGCTTATGGTTATTATCTCGCTGATCGTACTTGTCCTTTTCAGGTTATCTTTACCTGATATACAAGGCGCCAAAGCCGAAGCAGGCGAGAAACTCGGAAAAAGCGTCTGGTCGTTCAGCCACCTTACCCTGGGCGTGATTGCCATCTTCTTTTATGTAGGGGTAGAGGTTTGTATCGGCGCTAACATTAATTTATATGCTATTGAAATGGAAGCCGCAGACGGACCGTTCTCTTTCTTCGGGAACAGTTCGCTTACCTTGTTCGGGATTCATTTTACTATTCCTGCTTTAATGGCTACTTTATACTGGGGCGGTATGCTTATCGGCCGTCTGGTAGGCAGTTCGCTGCGTACGGTTCCTCCGCGCGTACAATTGATTACCACTACCGTCTCGGCTACCCTGCTTACCCTGTTGGCTATTGCCTTGGACAATCCCTGGTTGCTTGCCGCTGTCGGTTTATTCCACTCTATTATGTGGGGGGCTATCTTCACCTTGTCGGTTGCCAAATTAGGCAAGTATACCTCTGTGGCGTCTGGCGCGTTTATGATTGGCGTGGTAGGCGGCGCTATCCTTCCTTTGGTACAAGGGATGCTGGCCGACGGTTTGGGAGGCTGGCGATGGTCCTGGTTCATCGTCATATCCGGCGAATTGTTTATGCTATATTACGCATTGACAGGTTCAAGAATACGTCAATCTGCAGAAGAATAATATGGATGGCTGTCATAGCTCCATATTGACGACGCAGATAAATGTCATAAATTAATATACTTGATGTAAAACAAAATTTAAGATGAAGAGAGCTTTTCTTACGATATTTTTCTCAGGTATGCTCCTCCCAGTGTGGGGACAATACCCGCCCGAAGCGCGAGAACCCGGCTTCGGCGTACATACTTCCCGGTTGGTACAAATGGATAACGACCCGGCTTTGGAAGAAGTCTTTCTTTTCAGCAGAGACAATGGGCACTATCCATACTTTGATATATTCAGGGTATATTATGTGATTGTAGACCACGTTACCCAAAAACTAAAATACAAATCCGGCGCCGTACTGGTAACCGAACGCGAATTAAAGCTGGAAGACCGTAATCAGGACGGTATCTATGAACTATACCGTAGCTATTTCCGGGATGGACAATTTTCAACAGACAAAGAAGGAAACCATTTACAGGCCGCCTGGGTGCATGACTGTATTTGCATGTCGCGCACAGGCTTTAAAGAAACAGTACAGACGCCGGTCAATGGTAAGATAGTGGTAGCCTACGTTATATCGTGGGAAGATTATATGCCCGACCCCAATGTGGTTACCCATATTAATTACGCCTTCGGACATGTCAACGAAACGTTCAACGGCGTACGCATCGATAATGAAGAACGGCTAAAAAAAATAGTTGCCTTAAAGAAAGAAGCCCCTCGCTTAAAAGTACTCGTATCGATAGGCGGCTGGGGAAGCGGGCAATTCAGTGAAATGGCGGCAAACGACACGCTACGTAAACGCTTTGCCAAAGACTGTCAACGCATCGTCAAGGAGTTCAACCTCGACGGGATTGATATAGACTGGGAATACCCCACACAGGATATGGCTAAAATCTCGGCTTCGCCCGATGATACAAAGAATTACACCTTACTGATGCGCGATATACGCGAAGCCATCGGCAAAAACAAGCTCCTTACGCAGGCTACCGTATCCAGCGCAGCGTATATGGATCACAAAGCATTGGATCCATATATAGATTTTACAAACATCATGGCGTATGATATGGGGAATCCGCCTCTTCACCATTCCGCCCTTTACCATTCCGACAAAGTAAAACGTTCTGCCGACGAAGCGGTAAAAGCCCATTTGGCAGCAGGCGTACCCAAGCACAAATTAGTGATGGGAATGCCGTTATACGGACGAGCCGTTAAAGGCTTCGAACGCCCGAAAGACTTAACAAAAGCCCACGAAATGGAAGGGTATCCAGCGCGCTGGGATTCGGTTGCCTTAGTCCCCTACCTGACGGACGCCAGCGGGGATATGGTTTTTTGCTACGAAAACCCGGAATCGTTACGTATCAAATGCAGATACATTATAGATCAGAATTTGTTAGGAGGCATGTACTGGGAGTACGGCGGCGACAATGAAAACGGCGACTTAACCCGGTTGGTATACGAAAACATTGTAACCCCAACGAATCTATCCGCACAAAAGAAGATCCGCACGTTACTTATTACCTGCGAAGGCGGAAGCCACTGGTTGACGGGCGGCAGCGATGCAATCAAACAAATACTGGAAAACGCTAACCTGTTTACGGTAGACCTGGTAATTGTCCCCTCTCAGGATAATGAGTTGGCCTCCTTCTCCCCTGACTTTGGGAAGTACGATTTGGTTGTTATGAATTACGACGGGAAGACCTGGCCCGAGCAAACGCGCAACAATTTCGAGAAGTTTGTTTCCAATGGCGGCGGATTGGCGGTTGTTCATTCGTCCGTTATCCCCATGAGCGACTGGCCCCCTTACAACGAGATGATTGGATTAGGCGCCTGGGGCAACCGGAACGAACAAAACGGCCCTTATGTGTATTGGAAAGACGGCCGGTTCGTACACGATAATTCGCCCGGCCCGGGAGGCTATCACGGACTGCAGCGCTCCTTCGCCATTACGCACCGCAACCCCGAACATCCCATCTTAAAAGGATTACCTGTGGTATGGCAACACTTCAAAGACGAGTTATACGCCAAACTCCGCGGCCCTGCCAAAAATATGGAAATACTGGCAACAGCGTTAGATGAACCGGACAGGCATGAACCTATGTTATGGACAGTAAATTACGGCAAAGGAAACGTATTCGTCACCTTGCTGGGACATGCCGGCAACGACCCGAAACTCCGCTACGCCATGGATTGCGCCGGTTTTCAGGTAACGTTGTTGCGGGGCGCCGAATGGGCAGCTACCGGACAGGTAACCCAGCAAGCGCCGGAAGACTTTCCACGCGAAGGATCCGTGTCGCTACGGAAGGAATACAAAGCGCCGGCCTGTGAAAAACCCGTCAGGCTGGCTTTTATATCAGGCATGAACCCGGTATTCGACACAACGCTATATGCACCCCTTTTAAACAACTTTGAAGGCATTGTATGGAAAAATTACACAACGGAAGAGTCGCTGGAACTATTCAAGCCGGAAAACAAAGACCTGTACGACGTTATTGTATTTCATTCCATATGCCTGGAAGAGATTCCCGAACTTACCAAACAACATATTGCCGGCGTAATCGGCGAAGGAAAACCCGCTCTTATTTTACACGACGGGTTACTCACTTACAATACATGGCCCGAATTTGCCCGGATAGCCGGCATGAAGTATTTTATGAGCGCCCAGACAGTAGACGGCGTCCCCTACGGAGTATCCAAATACAAACACAAGCAGGACATCCCCATTACGGTAGCCGACAAGGAACATTTTATCACGCAAGGCATGGATGAACAGTTCGTCCTGCACGATGAAATCTATAACGCTTTGTGGCAATCGCCCGACGTCCATGTACTGTGGACGACCACTCATCCGGAAAGCGTCCGGGATGTGATGTACACCCATTCGTACGGCAAAGGGAAAGTAGCAGGCATCGTTATGGGGCATGGGCCGGATATATTCTTCGATAAGAACTTCCAGTTGGCTTTCCGGCGAAGCATACGTTGGTTAGCTCAGACGGCTAACGCACAAGCACAAATACGGTTGACGCAAGACGCCCAGTTAGAAAACGCGCTTATAAGTACAGGATTAATCCATAGCCCGCTCCCGCTCGACGGTTCCAAGTCGTTCGAAACAAACGGGCTTCAAAAGAAAATAATCCATAGCGAGCCTTTAAGCCGGAAGAACAGCGCCGACGGTTGGACGCACGACGGCTTGGGCAGCATGGAATTTTCTACCGGGAAATCTGTCTCCGGTCAGGGAAGTATAAAAATGATATTTCCAACCTTCACCGGAAAACGGGTGCAAGGCCCTTCCTCCGACCCGGATTATGCCACCTACGGAAATAGCCGGATAAGCTTTGACGTTAACGGAGCCAACTGGGAAAAGTACAACCGGATAGCGTTCTACATCTATCCGGATTGCGACGGAGCCCGTGTGGTAAACCTCAATCTCAATATCCAATCGGCCTCGCACCTGATCAATCTCGTAAACAAACAATGGAATCAATGCTTTCTGAGTCTGGATGAACTCCAACGGGATAAAGTAGAACAAATCACGTTCAGTTGCAGCCTGAAAGGAAAAGACAGGAGTACCGGAGACGCTTCTGTCTTTTACATCGACCAAATAGAACTGCAACAAATAGAAGACCCCGACCCGGTAAGCGGTTGGAACCCCGGGAAAGACAAAATCATCTACTCTACGTCCGGTTATCTGGCCAACGGCCCCAAATCGGCTATAATTACAGTAGACGGAAGCCTCGCCGGGACGCCATTCAGCCTTCTTGACGCCTCGACAGGCTCTCCTGTTTATACAGGCAAGGTTACGGCGACGGCAACTACTCTCGGCAACTTCTATCTGGCGGATTTCACACCCTACAACGGCTCCGGCGAGTATACGGTAAAGGTAAAAGACGTTGAAACGCCCCCTTTTCCGATTGGCGACAATATTTGGGAGAACTCTTTATGGCGGACGCTTAATTTTATCTTCTGTCAGCGATGCGGATATCCGGTTCCCGGCATACACGGAACCTGTCATACCGACCTTTGTTCCGTACATAACGGAAAAATGATTTCGTATTGCGGAGGCTGGCATGATGCTGGCGATTTATCCCAACAGACGCTCCAGACAGGAGACGTTACATTCGCCTTACTGGAAGCATACAATAAAATAAAAGATAAGAACGGTTTGCTTGCCGCCCGCTTGCTGGAAGAAGCGGAATGGGGATTAGAGTTTGTAATAAGAAACCGTTACGGTGACGGATACCGGGCAAGCAGCGTAGGTTTATTAATCTGGTTAGACGGCATGTTCAACTCATTAGACGATATATCGACCGTTCGCGTACAAAACCTGGCGTTCGACAATTTTCTGTATGCCGCTTATGAAGCATACGCCGCCATGACAATCGACCGCGACCCCGGCTTGCAGGAATACCTCGCGCGCATCGCTAAAGAAGATTTTGCGTTTGCCTTGCAACGGCACAAGGAAGTGGGCTTCGGAGAATTTATTCACTTCTACGAACATAGCTACAATACATCTGAAAGCCAGTACATGGCAACCATATCGTGGGCAGCCGGCATGCTTTATAAATTGACAAAAGAACCCGGATACGCCGAATTAGCAGCCGATTATATAAACTATACGCTGGATTGCCAACGGAAAGAAGCGTTGGGAGATAAAGATAAAATCAACGGTTTCTTCTACCGGGACAAATCGCGGAAGTCTGTCGTTCATTACATCCACCAATCGCGCGAACAAGTGTACATGCAGGCTTTGTCTTTGCTTTGCGAAACGCAACCGCAGCATCCCAACTACCGGAAATGGGCGGAGTCTATCCGTTTATATGGCGACTACCTGAAAGGATTGATGAAATACACGGCGCCTTACGGTATGTTGCCAAGCGGCGTTTACCATATCAATGAATACCGGGACTCGGTCGGCTTTTACCATTTACACCTGTGGCCTCCCGCCAATGCGGAAGATTTATATATCGAACAGGTAAAGAATGGCGTACAGGTAGACAGGGAACATTATGTAAAACGTTTCCCCGTTTGGTTCAGTATCTTCAATGGTAATACGGCTGTTCATCTGTCCACAGGAAAAGCGGCGGCTATTTGCGGAAAGTTCCTGAAAGACGAAGAACTGCTTCAAATCGGCCTGGAACAAATGTACTGGACGGTTGGGAAAAATCCGTTCGGACAATCATTAATGTATGGGGAAGGGCGTAATTACCCTCAAATGGATAGTTTTTCATCGGGCGAAATAGTGGGCGAAATGCCTGTTGGCATCCGTTCGCTCAACAACGAAGATATCCCTTACTGGCCTCAGACAAATAATGCTTGCTATAAAGAAGTGTGGGTGACATCAGCCGGTAAATGGTTGACATTAGCCGTTGAATATGAATAAAAATCTATATCCCTTATGAAGAAGTTAGTTAGTTTATTATTGTTGGCAATGATGCTATTTGCCGGTTGCAGCAAAAGCGCTCCATCCAACATATTAGTGCTCACCGAAAGAGGGGGGCAGCATGGCGGTTTCACCGACGCCGGATTGAAATGGCTGGAAGAACAGAAAGAAGCGCTAAACGTTGAATTTACCGAGATTAACGACACAAAACTTATCAATGATGAGTTTTTATCGCGCTATCAGGTAATCGTCCAATTGGATTATCCTCCTTACGCCTGGACGGAAGAAGCCGAAAAAGCGTTTACCAAATACATTGACCGAGGTTTGGGCGGCTGGGTCGGTTTCCACCACGCCACTTTACTGGGCGAGTTCGACGGTTATCCTGTGTGGCAATGGTTTTCAGATTTTATGGGAAGTATCCGTTTTAAAAATTACATCGCTCCCTTAGCCGACGGAACCATGTATGTAGAGGATAAAACGCATCCTGTAATGAAAGGCGTCTCCGAATCATTTGTTATTCCTGATGACGAATGGTATACCTTCGACAAGAGCCCTCGCCCCAACGTACATGTATTGGCCAATGTAGATGAATCAAGTTATCAACCTGCTTCCGACGTCAAAATGGGCGACCACCCGGTAGTATGGGTAAACCGGACAAAAAAAGCGCGGAATATCTATTTCCTTATCGGGCATAGCGGTAAACTTTATGATAATGAGCATTTCACAACAATGTTTGCCAACGCCATTCGTTGGGCCGCCGGCAAATGAGCAGTAAACGAACGATTAAAAATATGAAAAATTACAGCCTGTTACTTACTTTATCCCTTTGCTTGCTGCCATTCATTACGAACGCGCAAGCCCCTGATACGTATCCTGCCGACTATGCCGGCTCGCCACGTTTCAAAGCGCTGGTATTCTATACGCATCATGCCGAAGAAGCGCATGTTACGTTTGCCCTGCAAGGCGTTGAGTTTTTCAAAAGGCTCAACTACGGAAACGGTTTTATATTAGATATAACAACGGATATGTCCGAATATCCCTACGAAAGACTGAAAGAATACGATATAGTGGTCATGCTCGACGGATATCCTGCCGCCAAAGCCGAACGAGACGCTTTTGAAAAATACATGGAGAACGGCGGAGGCTGGATGGGATTCCACGCAGCAGCTTATAATGATAAGAACACCAACTGGCCCTGGTTTGTAAAATTCCTGGGAGGAGGCGTTTTTTACTGTAACAACTGGCCTCCCCAACCCGTAAAGCTCGTAGTAGACAGAACATCCCATCCTGTTACAAAGAACTTACCGGTTTCATTCATTGCGCCGGAAAGCGAATGGTATCAATGGAATCCCAGCCCCGGAACGAACGAAGATATAGATGTATTACTATCTATTTCGCCCGACAACTACCCATTAGGCATCAAAGACGTAGTAAATTTCGGCAACTGGCCGGTGGTATGGACAAATAAGAAATACCGTATGATTTACCTGAATATGGGACACGGAGACGACGAGTTTACCGACGCTACACAAAAGCTACTTTTCATCAATGCCTTCCGCTGGGTATTAAGCGCAGACCCGAAAGGAAATCCTTTCAAAAAAGAAAGAGCGCCTTGAACAGACGCTCTCTTTTCTTTTTTCTATTGAATATGTCTCATGCGACATTTCTAATTAATACCATGCAGTACAGTTTTCAAATCTTCAATCAAAAGTTTTGTTCTGCGCTCTAATCCCTGTTTGTTCAAGTGATATACTGTGTCAAACATCAAAGAGTCGGACATCATATATCTTTCCGGAGTACCTAAAATTTTAAAAGTATTGTTTTTTAAGTCCTCCTCTACTTTTTTGATAGCTTCAATAGAGTTATTGAATGAAGTCTCCTGAAAACAAGGATATGAAACCAAAAATATACAACCTTTCTCTTGTAGTTTATCCATAATCTGTCTTATCTCAACTATTACTTCTGGGTTATATCCTGTAATATCTATTGTATTAGACGTAATCTCATCATGACGATTTTCTAAATTCCAATGCGCATCAACATCTCCATATTCATTAAAAGAATTAACACCATACACATCATTTTCTTCTATATTTATATATTCAAAGGGATTAAACTTTGAAAGAATAAATATGCCAATATATGAAAAACAATTGTACAGTTGCTTTTTACTGAGCAGATTAACATTTGACCTATTGTTCACTTCAATAACAGTTCTAAGCAATTCTGGAGAGCCAATATTCCAATCACTGTAAAAATGTTCATATTCGGGAACAAAAACAATTATATCGCCTTTTTTTATATATTTCAGAGTTTTTTCTAACATGTATTTTATGCCGATACCTGCGTGAATAGCCGTATTAATAGGGTTTATCTTTAATGAATCCTTAATCAACTGGCAATTAACGCCAAATGACAAGTTTGAACCTCCAACAAAAACAATTCGAGTAGAAGGAGTAGCTATCAATAACGAATCCTTTTTTATCTCGGCAAAAAGTAAGGATTTTGAGGCACGTGGTGTAGATGGTAAAAAAAGGAATAAAAGGAATAAACCAAATAACAATATCAGTAAGCTTACAAATAATAATAATTTCAGAATAAATTTTTTCATTTTTTTTAAAATTGAAAATAAATAAAATCGTGCCCTCGACCTCGAAGATTTACTATTAGGATTATGAAAGCAAGAGTTAAATAAAAGAAATATCTTAAGTATTTATTCCAACCGAAACCAAACGTTTCCAATCCATGCTGTTTACCTCGTTGTATCCATTCTACAGATAGCATACAAAGTACAAAAAATAAACACTTAAATATACGTATCCTATCAGTAGGAGGAAGATAGATTAAACTTCGGTCTATCATATCGATAAAATATTCAAATGCCATTTCAATACTGTCTGCACGAAAAAACACCCAGCCAATTACAACCAATAAAAATGTCACTCCCATTTGAAAAATTTCTTTTATATTTGGAAAATTTCTTCCTTCAGCAACTGTATTGGTATATTTTCGGTTTTGATTGAACAAAATTAATGGTAAAAACAATAATGCGTGGAATGCTCCCCACACGATAAAGGTACAATTCGCCCCGTGCCAAAATCCACTCACAAGAAAAATAATGAATGTATTGCGAACAATCTTTGCTTTTGAAACCCGGCTTCCGCCCAACGGAATATAAACATAGTCTCGAAACCAAGTTGTGAGGGAGATATGCCATCGTCGCCAAAATTCAGCAATGTCACGTGAGAAATAGGGATATGCAAAATTTCGCATTGCATTAATACCAAACAAGCGAGCTACACCAATGGCAATGTCTGAATAACCCGAAAAATCGCCATAAATTTGGAATGCAAAAAACACTGCTCCTAAAAGCAACGCTGAACCTGTTTGATCTTGCGGATTTTCAAAAATTGTATTTACATAAGTAGCGCAATTATCAGCAACGACAATTTTTTTGAACAAGCCCCAAAGGATTTGTCGCACACCATCAACGGCGTTTTTGTAATCGAAAGTGCGTTTTTTGTAAAATTGCGGTAAGAGATTTGTTGCTCGTTCAATTGGACCCGCTACCAAAAGAGGAAAAAAACCGATATAAGCAAAAAAAGCAACAATATCTTTTGTTGGTTCAATTTTTCGTTTGTAAACATCTATTGAATAACTGAGCGCCTGAAAAGTATAAAATGAAATACCTATAGGAAGAATGAGTTTAAGTGTATGTAGCTGTAAATTAATTCCAATTGAAGCAAAAGCAGAGATGAAGCTTTCGACAAAGAAATTGTAATACTTGAAGATACCCAAAATTCCAAGATTCAGCACGATGTTGCTAATACTTATAAATTTGCGTGAAAACAATTGTTTGTCTTGCTGATTGTCTGTATGTTGTATTAATAACCCACATACCCAAGAGCATAAAGAGGTAAAAGCAATGAGCAGCAAAAAACGCCAATCCCACCAACCGTAAAAAACATAAGAAGCAACGACTATAAAAAAGTTTTGAAGTTTTAAATTCCGTTGAAAAACAAACCAGTATAGCAAAAAAACTATTGGTGAAAAAACAGCGAAAGTGATAGTATTAAAGAGCATTTTATTTTTTATGTATAAATCTAATCATAAGAATATATTAAAACATATTCAAAATTCAATGATTTTTCTTCCCAATTGTGTGGTATTAATCTTAATCCCACCGAACTCTAAATATGCGACTAGTATTTCTTTTTCTTCGGGAGCTACTGTTCCTTGTCAATCCTTAACACTAACTTAATAGTATCAATAAATAATTTATCGCAAATGAGTTCGCTTATTGTAACTCATTTGCGAATTGACGCTTCCAAGAAAATTTCAACACGATAATAGACTGAAAAACAAATTCGTCTTGAATCACCGCTACCTATTTAGTTACCGCTTCCGGCAGATATTCATCATCTTCTTCTTCATCATCGCTAGGCGGAGCCGGTTTGACAAAGAATGCGCTTAATTCAAACAAGAAATAAAGCGGGATAAAAACGATCATCAAGGTGAAAGGGTCTCCGCTGGGTGTGATAAACGCCGCTAAGACAAGTAAAACGACCACCGCATGACGGCGGTATTTCTGGAATAAGGAACGGTTTACCAAACCTAATTGCGATAACAGCCAGGATAGTAAAGGCATTTCAAACATGATACCCATGATAAATATCAACATCAGGAAATTATCCATATAGGATTCCAACGATACCTGTTCCGTTATGGATTCGCTTATCTGATAGGTTGCCAGGAAACGCAGCGTAACCGGGAATACCATAAAATAGCCCACTGCGCAGCCTGCGAAAAACATTCCCGTACCAAAAAGGAATACCCAGCGCACACTCTTCTTTTCATTCTCATATAAGGCCGGACGGATAAATTTCCATACCTCATACATTAAATAAGGGAACGTAAACACCAATGCCAACCAGAAAGAGGTAGTCATATGGGTAAAGAACTGCGAAGCTAACTTTATATTAAAAATATGTATCCAAAAGCTGGTGTCACAGAAATCACTCACAATGCCAAAGGAAGAAGCAGCCTTACAAAATAGCTGGTAGGTTATAAAATTACCCCTTGTAGGCGCCATGATCACACCGTCGAATATACCGTGCTCTCCCCGCATAAAAACAAAGAGAGCTATCATAAAGATAAAAAGTGCGGCTAAAGAGCGAAAAATGGTCCAGCGAAGATCTTCCAGGTGATCCCAGAACGACATTTCATTCTGTTCCATCTTATTTATTTCTTATCTGTAGTATCCGTATCGTCTAATTTGATGTCGTCTTCCAGTCCTTTTACACCGTCTTTGAAATTCTTAACGCCTTTTCCGATGCCTTTCATTAATTCGGGTATCTTTTTACCGCCGAAAAGTAACAATACAATAATAGCGATGATAATAATTTCGCCTGTCCCTAAGTTTCCGAGAAATAATAAATGATTCATAATATAAAAAATTGTTTGTTAGTAATCCAGTTGTTTAGGGAGGCAAATATACAATATGTAATGTAAACGAACCGGATAATTCGATTTTTATTACCTTTGCGCCGTCTTAAAAATCTGAAATTAGAAAAAAATTAGAAAAATGAAAGCGTATGTATTTCCTGGGCAAGGCGCCCAGTTTGCAGGAATGGGAAAAGAACTTTACGAAAACAACTCCCAGGCAAACGAGTTATTTAAAATGGCAAATGAAATCCTTGGTTTCAGCATCACCGATATAATGTTCGAAGGAACAGACGAAGACCTGAAACAAACAAAGGTTACACAGCCTGCCATTTTCTTACATTCCGTTATATTAGCCAAAACCTTAGGCGAACCGTTTAAACCGGATATGGCCGCAGGGCATTCCTTAGGGGAATTTTCAGCCTTAGTGGCAGCCGGGACTCTTTCTTTCGAAGATGGCCTTGTACTTGTATCCAAACGAGCCATGGCCATGCAGAAAGCATGCGAAGCAACGCCATCCGCAATGGCTGCCATTATAGGTTTACCGGATGCAAAAGTGGAAGAAATCTGCAACGGGATTACTGACGAAATTGTAGTTCCCGCCAATTATAACAGCGCCGGGCAGATTGTGATATCAGGAACAATACCGGGAATTGATAAAGCTTGTGAGCAACTATTGGCTGCCGGAGCCAAACGCGCTTTAAAACTAAACGTCGGCGGCGCTTTCCACTCTCCATTAATGGAGCCGGCGCGGGAAGAATTAGCAAAAGCGATTGAAGATACTGCATTTAATAAGCCAGTATGCCCCGTCTACCAAAATGTAGACGCCCGTCCACAAACAGCCCCCGATACAATCAAAACAAACCTAATCTCCCAATTAACATCCCCCGTCCGCTGGACGCAAACCGTTGAAAACATGATTGCCGACGGAGCGACCCATTTCATAGAATCAGGCCCCGGCACAGTACTGCAAGGCTTAATTAAGAAAATAAATAAAGAGGTAATAACGGAGTCAAGGAGTTAAAGGAGTTAAAGGAGTCCAAGGAATTAGAGGAGTCAAGGGCAACGCATCAAATTCTGATGGTTTTATTTATTGTTTGTAATTTCTCCCATATTCATATTCAGAATCAGGGCAACCGCGCCAAAATAATCTATGTTGTCTTTGCCTGCTTCTACTTTAACCCATTACACAGGCTTGTCTGGCGCTATCTTTCAGCTTCCAGCCGGTTTATAAATACTTGCGTAT
>JAITRG010000038.1 GCA_031288515.1 Tannerellaceae bacterium | reverse complement strand
GAAGACTCTGATATATCATTGCGAAGAGTTAAAAAAAACGTTATGGCGCCTTCGGCAGATCATTATAATGGTTTGGCAAAGAGTATATAATGGTTTACTAAAGGCATTATATTGGTTTATTAAAGACTATATAGCGCTTTTTTATGGAATAAACCCTTTCCTCCGGCTGAATGGAAACTGAAAGGAAGCCGAAGGTCTTTTTCAGGATTTTCATCCTGTAAACCAATCGGTTGCAACAAAACTGAATCCTGAAAGGAAAGGTGAAAAAGTATCGTTTAGCAGGGGAGTTTTCCTGTTGAGAAAGCAGTCCCCGGGCCGGTATCGGGTTTAGCTTCTTTCTTCGCACGTTTTTTAATCTGTTAAAGTAGAACTAATCCCAAAATGTCAAAGAACTTATTTTATCAAAATCCCATCAAGAGGTCGAAGAGGTTCTCTTAACTAAACGACATTGTATTCTAATTAAAATAACACCATTGAAAATCAGATATATACAATTCTAAATCTACATGAAATCCATATATAGTCAGCAATGCCCCTTTTTGTGGACACTCGTAAATAATTGTAAGAAAATTGTTTTTTATAGAGATATAAAAAGAAATTTTTCGTATGTTTACATCATTTTAATATAAATGTGTTATTTTTATATTAATATGAATAAATATTTGATTCTTTTATTGGGGATGTTGTTGATACTTAATGCTTGCTCTCCCAAGATTTCAACGAGTATCAATAAAAATTACGCGGTTTTGGATTACCGGGAGGATGTAAAGGTATTTGGAGTTGAGGATATCGAACCGGATGACGCCGAACTGCTTGGGACTGTAAAAATCGACGATAGCGGCTTTTCAACAAACTGCGGTTTGGACGTTGTAATTGACAAGGCCAAGACGGAAGCGCGGAAAATCGGCGGAAATGCTATAAAAATAACTAAACATACTCCGCCAAGTATATGGGGAAGCTCATGCCATCAGATTACGGCTGACATTCTAAAAGTCGACAAGATAGAAAATTATACGGTTTCGACAGCCATTGCCGACAGTTCGTTGATCAGCGCCGATTATGCTTTGCTGCATATTTACCGGCATAGCAGCGGAGCGGGCGCTATGGTGGGTTTTGATTTGCATTTGGGAGATTCGATTATTTGCCGGGTAAATAATAAATGGAAAGAAACCGTGAAAATCGACAAGGACGGGTTAAATACGTTATGGGCGCGTACGGAAAGTAAGGCGGAAATACCGATAGATATCCGGTTCGGCAATGAATATTATATCCGTTGCAGCGTTACGGTGGGTGCTTTTGTCGGGCGTCCCAAGTTAGAATTGGTTGATAATAAGACGGGGAAATTAGACTTTCAATCGATTCCCGAAAAGAAAAAATAATCATTAAATTTCGCATATTATGCTACGTATCCGTATAAAACAGTTTTTTTTCGCATTGTGCCTCGTGTTCCTTACCGTTCCGCTTTATGCACAAGACTTGATCGTTACCGCCAAAGGCGATTCGCTGAATTGCAAAATAACGGAAATTGGAGCCGATAATATCCATTTTACGTTCAAATATAAAGGCGAGATAAGGAATACCTTACTGCCTGTTTCCGATGTGACTTCATATCAAACAAATTATTATTTGACGGCGGAAGTCCCTTCCGACAAAATTCTGGGGAACAGGAATTATCCCCGTTTCAGGTTTGCGGTAAGCGGCGGCTGGAGCTACCGGACAGGGCGCCTTCCCCAAAATATTCCTTCCGGCGTAAGCGACTATTTACAGGGATTGAAACCGGGGTTTCATTATGAGGCTGGCCTGTCGTATTATTTTAGCGAATATCTGGGCGCAGGGTTCATATACAGTGAATATTTGTCGAGTAATTCAGACGATGGCTCAACCGGATATGGGGACATGAGCGATCGTATCCATATCAATTTTGCCGGGCCTGTCTTCAGTACAAGGCTTTTTAATCAGACAAAAAAGAATTGTTTATTACTGGATTTGGGTATAGGTTATCTGAGATATCGCGACGAGGTGCTTTTTGCGTCGGAAAAACTCACGCTGAAAGGCGGCACGGCCGGATTCTATTGGAATGTAGGTTACGACATCGGCATTTCCAAAAATCTGGCGCTGGGCTTTCAGTTGTCGTTTCTTCGCGGCATGTTATCCGAATACAAAAGATCGAACGGAATACGTACAGACGTTATAAAGCTCGAAAAGAATGAACGCGAGGATTTAACGCGGATAGATTTATCCATCGGATTGCGGTTCGGCAAATAATAATCGTATACCGTCTGGCTTTCCTCACTTTGCACAAAGCCAAGGCTATGGTTACAATCCGGTTTATTTTCATATTAGACGCTCTTTCGAGCCGCAAAACATCCTCTTTGTTAGAGGTGCGCGCAGGAGAACCGAAAGCCCGGAACTGTTTAAGCGCAACCCGTTTCAGGTCGACGGTATGTTTCCTATAAATCCAGTTCAATATTAACTTCCGAACCTTTCCCCGGTTCGGAATAAATATCTATGCGGCCGCCGAAGGCTGAAAGGCGGGCGAACATATTATTCATTCCCATTCCCATTGAGACGGCGTGCGGGTCAAAACCGCAGCCATTGTCTACTACCGAAAGATAAACCGTTTTCTCATTCATGGTCAGATGGACGTCGATACGGGATGCCGCGGCATGGCGTAAAGCATTATTCACCAACTCATAGGCGCAGCGGTAAAGGACTAATTCTTTTTCTGCGTCAAACCGGCTGCCGGCTTCTGTATAATGAAATTCTACTTCGGGAATGGAGCGGTAAAAATCATCCAGCGCTATAATTAAACCTTTATCTATAAGCGTAGCCGGCATAATGTGGTGCGCTACACGCCTGAGTTCGGTAATGGATTTGTCAAGCACATCCAGGGCTTTATGAAAATAACCGGCTTCTGCATTCTCTATGATTGAATACGACTTCATGACGTCCATATTGTTTTTTACAACCGAAAGCATCGCTCCTACTCCGTCATGCAAGTCGCGGGCAAGCATTTCCCGCTCGGCTTTTTCTGCATACAGGGCCGAACGGGCGGCAATAAGTTCTTTTTCCTGCCCTAACTGTTTGATATGCTGTTCGGCAATCCTTCGTTGCGAACGGTAATAGTAGAATAAAAAACCTGATCCGGCCAATAAGGCCGTTACAATGGCTATTCCCAGTCCTGCATAGAGTTTTCTTTCTTCTTCCAGGGCCGTAATACGGATTTGTTTCTTTTCGGTTTCGTATTTCACTTCCACAGCAGCCAGACTGTTATTCAATTCTTTACCGGTCAGTTGATTTTTAATATCAGTATACTTGTCGAGGAAATAACCTGCTTCCCGGGCATTCTTCATGAAAATATTCGAGTAACACAGATTTAACGCCGCATTTAACGCCCAGTCTAACCGGCTGGAATCCGCTTCCCACATTTTAGAAGCATATCTTTCGCTTTCCTTATAGCGCTTCTGCCCAAATCGAACATTCCACATGACAGACCATCCCATAAATTCATGAAGTTTGTTTCCGAATGTACTGGCCAGCTCTAAACATTCATTCGCGTATTTTTCGGCTTCATCATATTCTTCCAATGCGCAGTAAGCATTGGCAAGCATTTGCGTATTTGTTATTATACGTGGATTATCCTGCTGCCGGCGGCTGATTTCGTATGCTTTCAGCATATAAGATACAGCCCTGTTGAATTGCCTTTTTTCGTAATATATATCTCCCATCAGCTCCAGACCGGCCATTTCGGGGTATATCAAACTGTATTTCCCGGCTACCGCCAAAGCCTGATTTGCATACGCCAAGGCTTTTTCGATATGATACAGTTGTTTGTAGATCGTTGCAATATTGATAAGCGTATTGGCATATTGTTCATGTTGAGCCAGGTCTTCAAGCGAAGGCAATGCGCCCATAAAACAGTTTAAAGCCGGTTCATATTTCCCCTGGGATAAATAGAGGCTACCCATATAAACTGTCGCTATATTTTCTTCCCGCCTGTCTTTTGCCTTAATGGCAAACTCAACAGCATTCTTCAAATGATAGAGCGACGAGTCGTTTTCGTTCTTATGTATATAAGAAAAGCCCAGTATACGGCTAAATCGTGCAGCCCAAAGGTTGTCATGCGCTTTCTCTGACAAATCCAATCCCTTACCTGCGAACAGGAGGGTCTTCTCTATATCTTTATTCCAGTAACCGGTCGCGATATCCCAGTATAATTGAATTTCCCCGTCGTTCGTTTGCACCTGCGTATTTAATACATTGATCAGCGAATCGATATCCGTATGCGCCAAAAGAGGGAACGGTGATAAACAGATGAACGCTATCCAGACTATTTTTTTCATACTCATTTGTTTTTTATATTGTTATTCTATCAGGCCTTCTTTATGCGCATTATTAACAAGCTCCACAGGATTTGATGCTTTCAGTTTCAAATTCAATTTTTTACGGAATGAAGAAACGGTAGAAAGCTCTACGTTCAATTGTCGGGCAATTTCCGGATTACTCATTCCTCTGGATACGAATTGCAGTACCTGCTTTTCGCGAGGGGTGAGAATAACAGCCGCCCGGGTGGTTTTTCTTATAACCTGTTCCATGCGGCGGCTGATATAGGTTTCGCCGCGCATCACGGCGTCGACAGCTTCTGTTATTTCACTCACGGCTTCATTTTTTACAATGTAACCCGAAGCGCCGTTTTTGAACATTAACAGTATATTCGAATATTCATCGTGGCCAGTCAAAGCAATGATTTTCATTTGCGGATACAGTTTGTGCATCTCGGCGCAAAATACAATACCGTTGCCGTCCGTCATATTAATATCGAGCAATAAAACGTCAGGCTGTCCTGCCGCTGCCAATGATTTCCGGCATTCCGACAGCCTGAATGAAAAGCCTGTCACATGGGCAATGCCCGAATGGTTGATTACCGGAATCAACAGTTCTACCATCATGGTGTGGTCGTCTGCTATATGGATACTTATCATAGGTTTAGTTTTCGGGCAAAAATAACGAACAGTAAATCTTCGCTTATCCCCTCATCAGGGGATAAATATACGAAATTCGCTTTTTATTTTTGCCGGGAATAATACTATTTAATTCTTGAGCGTTATGAAAACAAATGTGTTAAACAGTGAACGGCCGTTTTCGGGAAGCGTTATCGCGGTATGCAGCTTCTTCCTGCTGTTAACAGGGCCGCTGTTTTTTTATACAGGATGCGGCAGTAATGATGACGAGCCTGAAATTTACGCCGTCGCTTTCGAGACCGGCGGCGGCGTTCCGGTTCCTCCCAACCAGAAAGTGGAGAAAGGCAGTCCGGTAATTGCTCCGTCTACCAGTCCCGTTAAGGCAGGGTATGTATTTGTTTACTGGCATGTGAGCGGAGCAACGGCCGCCTACGATTTCCAAACCCCTGTGAACGGCGATCTAATCCTTTACGCCAGATGGCAGGAAGAAGCAACGGTGGAATATCTGCAGGTTACGTGGAACCTGAACGGCGGCTCGTGGCCTCTGGACGACAACCATGCCGGACAAGTGGTAAAAGGCGGAATACTGGCCGAACCGGCCGAACCGGTTAAAAGTGGTTATACGTTTGACGACTGGTACAAAGAACCGGCTTTGAGCAACAAGGTTGCGTTTCCTTACGACGTAAGCGCCCTTACGTCCGACTTTACGCTATATGCTAACTGGACGGCAGGCGGCGGTACGGATGACGGAGATTCTCATACGTTCGCATCCCTGGCGGCGCTGAAATCGTGGCTGTCCGGACAACCCGGCAATACCGTTGAAACAGCGTATAAGGCAGGACTTAAAAATGTGAATCTTGACAGCGGGAATAACTGGGGAGATTTAGGGCTTTACCTGGAAACGATCCCGGAAAAATATGTCGATTTAAACCTGACAAACTGCACGGGAGAAAACTTACCCGACGGATACCATGAGTGGGATTGGGCAACTAATACCACCACCTTTTACGGAGTTTTCCCGGGATTGAAGAATATTGTAGCCGTCGCATTGCCTTCTACATTGAAAACGGTCGGGATATATGCCTTTCGCAAGTGCGAGAACCTCCACACGGTGGTCTTGCCTGCCGGAATTACAGAAATACATCAATCTGCTTTTGAGAAATGCTTCAACCTTAGCGCCGTTAATCTTCCCGACGGGATTCGGCAGATTAATGCGTATGCATTTGAGTATTGTTCCCTTACGGCTATCGATATACCAGGCAGTTTGGCCCATATCGGAGACAATGCCTTTTACGGATGCACATTTACAACCCTGACTGTTCCGGTCACCCTGACTTACTGGGGATCGGAAGCTTTTTCCTACAACAGAGCATTAACAAGCGTCGTGATAGAAGAAGGGATAGAAAGTCTCGGCAAAAATGCCTTTCAGGAATGCAGGGCGCTTGAGTCGGTTACATTACCTCAAAGCCTCAAGACAATTGAACAAAGCGCCTTTTCGGACTGCAGAGCGTTAAAGTCGCTGGAAATACCTGCCAATGTAACTACGATCGGCCCTTCTGCCTTTTACAATGCATTCGCGTCAGGCGGCATAAGCGTATTGATTATGCGCCCGGCAACGCCTCCTGCACTGGGATATGAACCATTCCGGTATGCTTTTTTGGAATACATTAAAGTCCCGCCTGCCAGCGTAGACGCTTACAAAGCTGCCTGGCGCGACTATGCACGCAAGATAGTAGCCAATACGGATTAGTTTTACGTCAACGCATTAAGTAAAGCCGCCGACAGTTCCAGGCGACAAATTCACTGCAGTGAAAAAGCTGCCGACAGTTCCAGGCGACAAATTCACTGCAGTGAAAAAGCTGCCGACAGTTTCCGGCGACAAATTCACTGCAGTGAAAAAGCTGCCGACAGTTTCCGGCGACAAATTCACTGCAGTGAAAAAGCCGCCGGAAGTTCCCGGCGCCTGATTCCCGCAGGGGGATGCCGGAATGGGGTAAAATGTTCGCTTGGGCCTTCGCATGAACCATGCGGGGAGCAAAAAGATTTGTGTTACGGCAGGATTAGAATGGATGCAGGCAAATCGCTGTTTTTACAGAAGATTTGCCTGCCTTGCCGCATCATTCATTTACAATTATCTGCTGTTCGCCTTCTTTCAAGGGGTATTCTTTTCCTTTCCAGATAAAGATACCGCTTGTTCCGGGGGGTAAGGTAAGGTTTGCAGTCGGGTTTCCTTTTTTATCTACTGTGTACTTTGCCGTTATATTTCCCGACGGGTGAGGCATCGTGCCGGAAACTTCCTTTAGCTCGCCTAATGAAGGAGCTATCTTTATTTTATTGAAACCGGGAGCGTAGCTGTCTATTCCTAATAAGATACGGTAAAATTCAATATTAGGGCTTGCGCCCCAGGCATGGCAATCGGAACGGGAAGGCTCCGGCATTTCGGCCCAGGTAGTAAGCCCCAAGGCCATTTGGTCTTGCCAAATCTGAAGGTTGTCTAATAATAAATCGCCCAAACCGGCTTTTCGTAATGCCTGATGAAGGTAATAACGAAAATAGATCGTAGCCTGGTTCAACTCTTTATCAGCCAACGTACGTTTCATCACTTCGGCGGCTTCCCCGCCTTCTACAATACCGGCAAGAACGGCCAGCGCATTCACATGCTGGGAATAGTTGCGATGATCGTGCGTATCGGCAAACAGTTTCCTCGAATCATCCCAGTATTTCGCACGAATGGTAGAACGTATGTCCGAAGCTGTTTTTTTATAATGGGAAGCCATCGCAGGCATACCAAATGACGCTTCCATTTCGCCCGCAGCGTCTAACGCCAGGATATACAGTAAATCCTGGAAAGAAGAATTACCTTCTTTTTCACGTATGGGTTCGCCGGAAGAGAATCCCGCCGACCAGTCGGCAAAAAACCAGTGAGGCACAAATCCCAGGCTAAAATCCGGTTTCAGCCATTGTTCATACCATGCCAGAACGCCCCGGTATGCAGGAAGTAACGTTTTCAGATAGGCTTCCTCTCCCCTGTACATCCAGAAATCATGCCCCATGCAAACCCACCAAAGCGAAAAGGAAGAGATAAACTGATGCAGGCCCGAAGGATAACGGCTCATGGTTATGCCATCGGCTACAATGGATTGCCTTCCCTGCTCGATAGCATTTTTCACCATATAAGAGTCGCGGGTATTGTACATGCTGATCATGGCCTGTATGCGCGTATCTCCAAAGTATTGAAGTTGCTCGTAATAGGGGCAATCCATATAGGTTTCATTCGCGCAAAGCCTGGCGGTACGCCAGCCTGTATCCAGCATTTTACCAAGCTCCGGATGCCCGGGGGCTGTAAATGCAGATTCATTCTCAAAAGGATAAGCAGAAAAAACGCCATACAAATCATCTATTATCAATGGTTCGGACGCCGTAACGACACGTACGTCTATATAACGCCAGGTACGCCACCAAAGCGAAGTAAAGTTCCGGTCTTCTTTACCATCTGCTATTATTTTGTCTTCATACCCGATAAATATTTTTCCGTCTATTATATCTCGATGCCCTTTTACATGCAGGGAATATGATTTAGTGGTAGGTTCGATCTTTTTTTCATAAAGCGCTTCGGCGTATCCGATTGTGATTTCGGCGTCTTTGCCTTTACTGTATAATAAGGTAAGATAGCCGGTGGTCAATTGTTCGTTGTCTAATAATAGCCTGGCGTTCGTATTGGCAGGAACCGTTATCTTTGAAGAACGTTTCGGAAAATCATCCGGGCAACTAACGCCGTCTGTCTGCCGGACACTTGCCAGCCGTTCGGTTTCCATTACCATAGGAGGTATGGGAGTTGGCGTCAGCAAACGTCCCGGATAGTCGCGGGCGCCTTTTGTCGCTCCATCTATACCCGCTCGCGCTTTTACCCATTTTGAATCGTCGTATCCCGGCAATTCCCATCCCCAGGGATAAACGGCCGAATCCAGCAATTCGCCCGGTCCGACTACAAAATAGCCTAAAACCGTCCCTTGTTCCCAAGAGCTATATCCCTTGTTTTTAGTGCAAAGCCAGGTAGTATCTGTATTGACTGTTTTCTCTGCATCTGTATTTCCCTGTAAGATAAACCCGGTTTGATTAAAACTGATTTGCGCTACCGGTTTCTTCCCGGCATAATTCCATACGACAGCCGCTAAGGTATTTTTTCCTTCTTTTAACCAGGGGGAGAGGTCGACCGTTTCAAAATTCCAGTTATAAATATCGCAACGGGCAGGCCCTAAAGACACGAAAGCGCCGTTTACATACAATTTATACCTGTTATCGGCTGATACATGAACAACAAACGTTTCCGGAACCTTTTCCAGATCAAATGATTTCCGGAAATGATATACCCCAAAAACATTCGCCGGTTCGTCGGGTAACGATATCCAGCGAGATCCCCAGCGCCCTTCAAAAAGAACCGGGTTGATCTTTGATTGATTATATCCTTCCAAACGTATCTGGGAAGAAACGGATTCCGCGAAAAACAATAAAACAAATAAGGTTAATACATGTGTTTTCATGGGAGTAATTATTATTTTAAGGCATTTTCAATACAAATCATTAATTCGGCAAATTCATTTTCGTTGAATCCCGTACTTGCCAGGATTACTTTCCCGTCCTTTCCTGCCAGGTATACCCTTGGGATAAGGCTTTTGGCAAACTTCCCATAAACGGCGCGGCCTTTATCCGGATATAAAGGGAAATCGAATCCTTTCTTTTCATTATACGCAGCCAGTTCGGCGTCGGAATGTTCACGCCCTGCAACTAATAGCCTGAAATCGGCATTGTCTTTATATTTCGGCCAGAGCGTTTCCTGAATGGCTGCTAATTCTTTCTGGCATGGAGGACACCAAGTGGCAAAAAAAGTAAGTAAAACGACCTTTCCCTGCAAAGAGGATGATTTCAATTCAGTCCCATTATCAGATACAATGACAAAAGCAGGCATTACGTCGCCCACTTTTACGATATCGCTCTCTTCCTGTGCCACACACAGAAATGTTAAACAAATAAATAAACCGGTAAATGTTATTTTCTTCATGGCTGTTTTATTTTATTGTAAATGTTGCGCTACTTCATAACCGGCTCTTAAAGCCTTTATATTCATGTTCACAATATCTTCTCCTTTCCGCTCGAAAATACGGCGAACGCCTTCTTCTATTTTTGCATAATCTATTCCGAGGAAGGGGGCGGCGGCGCCAAGCATCACGATATTGGCAGCGCGTACGGAACCAGCCTCTTTGGCAATAGCTTCTACGTCTAAAACCACTTTTTGCGGCAGTTTCTCCAACTCGGCATTCACATCCTCCATCGCCGGATAATTCGGAATGTTGATAAAGGGCCGGGAGTTTGTAACCACCCAGCCTTCTTTTTTCAAATAAGGAAGATAGCGAAGGCTTTCCATAGGTTCGAGAGAAATAATCAAATCCGCTTGTCCTTTAGGAATCAAATCCGAAGAAATGGGTTTGTCGGACAGGCGAAGGTTGGACTGTACATCCCCCCCCCGCTGGCTCATTCCGTGAACTTCAGCTTGTTTCATATACAGGCCTTCATTTAATGCCGCTTCGCCTATTACTGCGGCAATAGAAAGGATACCCTGTCCGCCAACGCCTGATAATATAATATCTGCTTTCATTTTTTAATTGCTTTTTTCTTTCTGGTTAATGTTTGAATACACTCGCGGCGAGGGATTAAAACAGATACTCCTTTATATTCGATTTCTTCGCGGATAATTTGTTTCATCTCTTCATAATTCTTCTTCAAAGGAACCATTACGCGGATATGTTCCGGTTCAACTCCGATTCCTTCACAAATAGCTTCCAGGCGTCCGGTACCTGCCGAATCCTGTCCGCCGGTCATCGCCGTCGTTTCATTATCGGAAATGATAATCGTAATCGTTGTCTTTTCATTTACGCAATCCAACAGGCCGGTCATGCCCGAATGGGTAAAAGTAGAATCGCCTATTACGCTTACAGAAGGAAATAATCCTGCATCTGCCGCTCCTTTTGCCATAGTAACGGAAGCTCCCATATCAATACAGGTATCTATCGCGCGAAAAGGCGGTAAGGCGCCCAGTGTATAACAGCCAATATCGCTGAATACTTTCGCATTTGCGTATTCTTTCAATACTTCATTCAGCGCCTCATATACATCCCGATGCCCGCATCCGTTGCAAAGGGCCGGCGGCCGCTGTTCTACAACTTCCGGGATAGCATAGTAGCCGGCAATCTCTTTTCCCAAAGCTTTCCCTACGATATCGGGAGTCAATTCGCCATCTCGCTGTAAAGTACCATCAAGACGGCCATGTACAATTATCCCTTTCCCCAGAAAACCTTTCAACTGTTCTTCCACTACAGGAAAACCTTCTTCCAATACAAGAATTTCCTTACATTCATCCGTTAATTTTTCAAGCTGTTTCCTGGGTAATGGGTACTGGCTTATCTTTAATACAGGATGTTCAAAACCATCGGGATAGTTTTCCGATAAATAATTGAAAGCAATCCCTGTTGCAATAATACCCAAATCCTTATCGGGGGCATCGTAATACGTATTATATCCCGATGTTTCGGATTCTTTGGTGAAAACAGGCTGAGCCTCCAATAATACTTTCAATCGTTTACGGGCTAAAGCCGGCAATAACACAAACCGCTGGCGGCCATCTTCCGGAAAACGCATCAGGTTCTGCTCTTTCACCGGACGGCGGACAACTCCCGAACGGGAATGCGCCATACGCGTAGTGATGCGTAATAAGATAGGATATCCTAATTTCTCGGAGAGTTCAAACCCATCATACACCATGTCGTAAGCCTCCTGTTGATTAGAAGGTTCTAACATCGGAATCATGGCAAAATTACCATAAACGCGGTTATCCTGTTCGTTCTGGGAAGAATGCATTGACGGGTCGTCGGCCGTTATAATAATCATACCGCCATAAATACCACTCATGGCAGCGTTCATAAAACAATCGGCTGCTACATTCATGCCCACATGCTTCATACAGCAAAGCGTACGCTTCCCGGCATAACTCATACCCAAAGCCGTTTCCATAGCCGTCTTCTCATTGACGCTCCATTTACTATGGATACCTCTTTCCTTTGCTGTGGGCGACGACTGAATATATTCGGTAATTTCGGTAGAAGGAGTCCCCGGATAAGCGTAGACGCCCGACAACCCCGCATCAATTGCCGCTTGCGCTATCGCTTCATCTCCTAAAAATAAGTTTCTTTCCATTTAATAACTATATTTATTACTTTGTTGTTTCTTTCTCGAACTGTATGAATACATTTTTTGAATGATTTCCGTCACCAAATCCTTCGCCTGTTCAGTTCCGCCCTATATCGTTCGGCATTCCGGTTATGTTCAGCAAGTGTAACGGCAAAATTATGACGCCCGGAGAAATCTTCCTTCGCGCACATATATAGATAATTATGTTGCATATAATTCAATACGCCATCTATCCCCCTGATAGAAGGTATCCGAAGCGGCCCCGGAGGTAAACCGGTATATTTATACGTATTGTAAGGTGATTCTATTTCAAGGTGTTGGTATAGTACCCGCTGTAAAGAGAAATCGCCAACCGCAAATTTCACTGTCGGGTCGGCTTGCAGAGGGATACCTCGCTTCAAACGGTTGAGATAAAGGCTTGCCACCACCGGATACTCATCGGCCACCGCCGTTTCCTCTTCTACAATAGAAGCTAATATCGCAACTTCTACAGGAGTCAGGTTTATGGCTTGAGCTTTCTCCCGGCGGCTATCCGTCCAGAATGTATTGTATTCGCGATACATACGTTGTAGCAATTTAGCAGCCGCAATAGTCCAATATACCTCGTACGTATTAGGGACAAAAAGCGCAGGTATTGTTTCGATCGTAAATCCTAACGAATCACAATAGTCCGGGTTATTGATTAGCGACAAAATGTCTTCTTCATCAATCATTAATTGCTCGGACAAGCGTTCGGCAAGTTCGCTTTTCAGACGTATATTATTAAATGTAATACGGGTAGCCGTTTGTTGCCCCCTCCGCAGGATATTCAGTAAAGTTATATTATCCATTCCCGGTTCAACGGCATACCGCCCTGTCTTCATGTTATCCGGATATTTCAATAGCTCTGCCACCCATTTGAAACCGCCGATATCAAAACACCCGGCCGAATCAACCAATTGTTTGCATAAATCTTCAAAATTCCCCTCTTGCCTTATATAAACATAAACCGTTTTCTTTGTTTCAAAATTAGATACATACAATAATTTATAGCCCCCAAAACCAACGACGGCAAGGATAAGAGCAAGAATAGAAAATATAATTAAAATAGACGAACCTTTCAATTTAGTTTGTTTCTTTATGTAAATTAATAATCAATTGAATACCGGAAATCATCCGCAAAAGTAACATCTTTTTCTCTAAATAAACATCAAAAAACTTTGTTTATTAACAAATATAACTCTATCTTTGCCCGCGCATTGGTAAAAGCAATACCAGATTCCTGAAAGGAGGGATGGGTGAGTGGCTTAAACCAACAGTTTGCTAAACTGTCGTGCGGGCAACTGCACCGGGGGTTCGAATCCCCCTCCCTCCGCCAGGGGATAGCCGGACGGCGATGCCCCGAAAAAATTTTAAGCCTGTAAGAATTCTTACAGGCTTAAAATTTGGTTGGTATTGTTAGATTAATATAGATATTTCGTTATTAACCCAACTTCCGGCTCACCTGCAAAACCCTGTGTTTGTTCTACAGGTCAAAAAAGGGGAATGATTATCTTTGTAGTCTATGAAAGCAGAACATCCTTATGTAAAGTTGTTTCAACTCATTCTTCCGGAGGATATCGCCCTGTTTTTTGATTTGGTTGATGTAAGGGAAGAAGCCGTGACAGATAGACGGGAACTTCATCTGTATTTGGACGAAAAGCCAGTTGTCCCCACCGGTTATAAATCTACCGATCTTTCTCCCAATGGTTTTTATGAGAGCGGAAGTATTCAGGATTTTCCGATACGGGACAGGCGCGTCGATTTGCATGTTCGCCGTCGCCGATGGCTGGATAATTCAACAGACAAAAGCGTATCGAAAGACTGGGATTTGGTCGCCCGGGGTACCCCGCCACTCGAAAGAGTTTGCGGCTTTTTTAAAAGAGTTGCCTGGAGAAATACCCGGTTACGGCCCGCTCTCCTGAGCGTTTTTTTCATGTCAGGGGGGATGAGTTTGAGCGTCAATACAAAGAATATCCGAGTGGTTATCGGAGTTGGGATCAACTCTCCCATGCTCAGGAATGGCTTCTTTTCCCGGAAAACACCGGCCCGTATCCGAGCATGGACGGGACATCTCTTTCCAACGGTGAACTTTACACAATTCTGACCAACAGGGAGGGACATGGAAGAAAGGGGAGTCTGACAGCTGTTGTTGCTGGCACAAAGTCGGAAGATGTGATTGAAGTCCTGGAAAAGATTCCCGGGGAAGAGAGGTCTGCAGTGCGGGAGGTTACGCTGGATTTGTCTGAAAGTATGAACAGGACAGTGCGCAGTTGCTTCCCCAAAGCTTCCCGTGTTATTGACAGATTTCACGTCCGGAAACCGGCTTGCGATGCTGTTCAGGAAATCCGCATCAAACATCGCTGGGAAGCCATTCAGCAGGAAACCGACTGTAAAGAAAAGGCCAAGGGAAAGAAGGAAAAATATATTCCCGAACGTTTTGAAAATGGAGATACCCGAAAAGAGCTGTTAGCCGGAAGCTGTTACCCGCTTTTCAAGTCAGGGGAGAAATGGACGGATTCCCAGCGCAAACGCTCCAAAATCCTGTTCGAGCAATATCCCGACATGGAGAAAGCGTATTCGCTCTCCCACAGCCTGCAGATGATATTTAATAAACGTTCCGTCAAAGACAGTGCCCGGCTAAATATGACCCGATGGTATAATAAGGCAGAAGAAGCCGGTTTCCACCCGTTTAACGTTATTGCAGCCACTTTTTATGAACACAGCGAAGAAACAGTAAACTTTTTATCCTGTCCAGTCCCATACACCGTCCAAGCTCCCCGGAGGGGATTGACTGACTCTGTTCCAACTTCTGTACTCGAAGCAATACTGAAAATGCTAAACTGATAAATACCTGTTCCGCCGAATAATAGCCTTTGACATCCGAAAATCTCTCTATATGATTCAATAATCCGCATGCTATTAATGACGGTAAGGTCAGCCGTATTCCTCCATGATGCAAATCCAGATGACTGTCGAAGGACGGGAGAACTGTCTTGCCTTCCCGAAACGCCAATACCCGGTCACATACATTCGTACACGATTTGCCCATTTCGCTCTCATCGTCCTGGATATTACGAATACTTTCTGTTGATAGCGTTGATACTGCTGGCGGAGGAAGGACGGACAAAACCAGGCGTTGCTGATTCAGGGCTTTTGAATATGTATTCGGTTTGATGCCCGTATGTGTGCAAATCTCCTTCTGTGATTTGCACAACAAATGTAATTCTTTTATCTCATTGATTTTCTCTTCTGTAAATATCCGTACTCTGACTCCTTCGTGATGTCTTTGAAAAAAATAGCCCGAACCCTGTTCCTTATTCAACGCCAGCCAGCGACTGATACTGCGTCCCGGTATCTTAAAGCCGCGGAACAACTCCGACCGTGCAGCTATGCCGTTTTGCAGTATCTGACACAAGATATGTTTGAAACTGTCTCTGTCCGTTTCCTTATGTTGATAAAACGGAAGGGCGCCTTGAAAATAATACACTATCCCATCACGTTTTATCACGCCTGTATGAAGATTGACTATCGTCATTTCTTCTGTAAATAATGGTAATATCGCCTGTGGCATAAATCCGTCTTTTTATTGTTTCTTCCCTGTTTTTAATCTTTTTTTCGCGCGCAAAATTAATCATTTTTTT
>JAITRG010000317.1 GCA_031288515.1 Tannerellaceae bacterium | reverse complement strand
TTTTCTCATTTATTTGTTTTAAAGAAGTGCAATAGTTCTTCTATGGAATGAAATTCCTGACATGGAGACGTTTCATTCTGTTGAATTAAAAACCGATGATAATTTGCCGTTATCCGGATGTCAGCATGGTTTGCTATCTTTATCCCAAAACGATTTAATGCCCGGATAGTCCATAAAACAGGTATTTCTTCTCCTGATACTTGAACCTGTAAATTACCCGACAGATGTTGAATAGAAAAATGTCCATCTTTCCGGTCAAAATAAAAAGAACTGTTCCCGAAAATTTGTTGCAGTCTGCCTGATAACATTAAATCTTCGGGAATACCAACCTCTATCCCATTCTTATCTATTAACCATATATTGTCCGCCATCTGGATAGCCAAGTCCAATTCATGCGTGGAAAGGATAAACGTTTTGCGTGTATTGACGGAAAGTTTCCGAAGTAATAACATGATTTCAACTCTATTGGGCAGATCCAAATGCGCGGTTGGTTCGTCAAGCAAAACCAAAGGCGTATCCTGCGTCAGCGCTTTGGCGATGATTGCCCGTTGCTTCTCTCCGTCCGATATTTCATGTAAATAAGCGTTAACCTTTGTAGTTAGATTAACCTGTTCAATAGCCGTCTGAATAATTTTCCTGTCTCTTTCGGTCAAAGAACCTATCCAGTTCGTATATGGAAAACGTCCCAGAGAAACAAGATCGAAAACAGTCATATTCTCATCATCAATTGCATCCGTCAAGACAAGCGACAAAAGTAATGACCGTTTGCTATGGGATAACCCGGGAAGCGTCTCGCCATTAATGAAAATATTTCCTTTCAACGGCTTTTGTAATCCGCCCAAAGTCCGTAATAGCGTGGATTTTCCTGATCCATTCGTACCAATGAGACATATTAAATTCCCCGATTCGGTAGATAAATTCAAGTCCTGTTGTACAACGTAATTGCCATATCCAATTGCCAGAGAAAGAGTATTCAATAATATCATGCGCTTACCTCTTCTTTCTTAAAATAATCCAGATGACAGTCGGAGCGCCCACCAAAGCGCTGATGGCATTGATAGGTAAAGTGTATCCCGGTACGGGTAATTGCGAAATAATATCGCACAAAAGCAACAAAGCGCCTCCGCACAGTAAGGTTGCCGGAATAGTAATCCTGTGATTGGAAGTGTAAAACAATCTTCGGGCAAAATGAGGTACGGCTATCCCAATAAAAGCAATCGGACCTGTAAATGCAGTCGTCGCTCCTGCAAGCAACGTCGTTGCAACAACAATAAGTACGCGTATTTTCCGAATAGAAATACCTAAACTCTGCGCATAATTCTCCCCCAATAAAAGACCGTTTAATGATTTCTGTATCATCAAAACGATAATTATTCCCAAGGCTATTACCGGTAGCATCGCCTTCATATACATCCACGTAACCGCCGACAAATTGCCAAAACTCCATACGATATACAGTTTTAAAGAATCCGGATCCGTATAATACTGTATAATACTAATCAGCGAACCGGAGATTTGCCCAAGCATAATGCCAATAATGAGCAGAGAAACCGCCTGACGAACTTTAAACGAAGCCAGAAGTATCAGTAACAAAATTAAGATAGCGCCTGTTGTCGCTGCCAGAATCAACCCCCATCCGCTTTCTGTCAGGGCGAGCGGAAGAAGAGCAGTCGCCATCATAAAAACAGCAACGCCTAATCCGGCTCCGGAACTTATCCCCAAGATGTACGGCTCCGCTAACGGATTACGAAAAAGCGTTTGCATAATCAGTCCCGCCAAAGAAATGGACGCCCCGGTTACAAGGGCTGTAATGGCTTTGGGTAGACGAACATCGAATATTATCGCATGATAAGGCGTGTTGGTATGGTTAAATAAGGCGGAAAACGGAACGGTTACACTGCCGGAACAAATATCTACCACAAACAAGACAAGACATAACAAAGATAAAACAATAAATAATATCCCGTTTCGCGAAGAAGTCATCCTATTTTAATTGCATGATATAGAAAGGTTGATAGTTGGGTATCAATTCAGGATGTAGAGCCCAAATCACATCCGACAAAAGCACATCCGGATGCGCTACAGCCCCTTCCCAAAAATCGTTTGCCCCCTGCTTGTTTGAGCGAGCATTGAAGTTGTAGACGCGATTGTTCTTAACCGCATCGAACAGGGCATGACGCTCGTCCTGAGAAAGTAACTCTTTTATTGAATTTGCTTGCGCATTCAACCATACCTCCGCATGTTGTTGATACAACAGTACCGTTTCAAAACTCAAAGGCAAACTGCCGACAGTCGTATCATTGGCATAGTAATAATAGCCTCCCGCATCGGTATAAAGTTTACTCATAAACACTTTCCCCGAAGGCATATACCATGTCCCCTTAAAGTTGCCGCCGGAAACAATGCCGGGCTTTTTGGTTACTTTGCTTGCCAAAGTTTTAACCCGTATATAATTATTTTCTATCGTATTAAAAATACTGTCGGCAAGCTCTTCCCTGTCATAGAAAGCAGCAACAAACTTGATCCATTCCGCTCTCGCTAACAGGGACGTCTCCATCCATTCATTGTTATAGAGTAACTTTATGCCCGCTCCCTGTAGCCGGCGGGTGTTTTCATCCTTGCTGTTGCCATAACAGGCTATCATT
>JAITRG010000313.1 GCA_031288515.1 Tannerellaceae bacterium | reverse complement strand
TTTCATTAGACAGACAGATAGCAGACAGCCGGTTTATTCTTCACTTTATATGCGTACCTGCTTGCCGTATGCGCATACAGTTAATGAAGCCTTTTATTTTGTATCATTTCGTCAAAACGTAACCGCAAAATGCAGCGCGTTTTCGCAAGCAAGCCCTCATCGGGGCGCAAACAGGCAATACAGGGAGGGTAAAATGACAGAATGTTAAAAATAGCATAATGACAGAAACTATCGTTAGAGAGCAGACCTAACCAAGCAGTACCCCTAAGGGTGTTACCTGTTACCTGTACTATAAAAAGGTTTTCAACGCTTGGCGAAAGATGAAAGGCGGTATCTATTAACCTTCTTACCTGGCGGTTATGGACTGAAGGAAGCGTATAAAAAACTTTGCGCCTGTGAAGTTTTTTCATTACCTTTGTACTCAATATCAGTAAATGAGATGAAGATACGGAAACGGGATTTGATATTGAACCTAAACTGATATTGAAATATTCCTAAAAGAAAATTAAACCGGTAAAAGCTTACGCTAATTTATGGAACAACAACTTAACGAGCATAATAAGCAGGAATACCCACCCATGCACACGGCAGAACATATATTAAACCAAACGATGGCGCGAATGTTCGGATGCCCGCGATCAAGGAATGCGCATATTGAGCGGAAGAAGAGTAAATGTGATTATCTGTTGGCGGAAGAGCCTAGCGAAGAGGTTTTAATGGAAATAGAACGAAAAGTAAATGAAGTGATTGATCAGCATTTACCTGTTGTCATTGATTTTCTTACGCATGCGGAAGCAAAAAAGATTGTAGACCTGAGCAAACTGCCCGAAGAAGTAAGCGAGACGCTACGTATCGTACGCATCGGCGATTACGACGCCTGCGCCTGTATAGGAGAACATGTAAACAATACGTCCGAGATCGGGCATTTCAAGCTTCTGAATTGCGACTATGCCGGCGGAAGACTGCGTGTACGTTTTAAACTTACCGACTAATTAATTCAAGTTGCTATTTATTAGAAAAATGAAAGAAATGACTATTTCGCAGGATGTTTTTAAGATTTATAAATAACAATAATGATGAACATAGTAGCGTTTGTTAATTGGAATCCTAATCCAATATTATTTCAATTGGGTGAAATTACATTAAGATGGTATAGCGTTTTGTTTATATTGGGGCTATCTATTGGTTACCATATTGTATACAGGATTTATTCTAAGGAGAATCTTTCTGTTGAAAAACTAAATAATTTGGCGTTATACATATCTGTTGGTACGATCATAGGCGCACGTCTCGGACATTGCCTGTTTTATGAATGGGCCTATTATTCGCATCATATTGTTGAAATATTTTTACCGGTACGTAAAGTAGACGGGGATATCCATTTCACTGGTTTCCAAGGATTAGCCAGTCATGGAGGCGCTATAGGCGTTTCATTCGCAATATTTCTGTATTGCCTGAAATTCAAAGATAAATACTTCTTTGTCCTGGATAGAATAGCTGTTGCTACGCCAATAGTCGGAGCTTTTATCCGATTGGGGAATTTAATGAATTCCGAAATAATCGGAAAGGCTTCTGACGTCTCATGGGCATTCATTTTTGAAAGAATAGATAATTCTCCCAGGCATCCGGCTCAATTATATGAAGCTATATACTACCTGTTATTGTTTCTTTTAATAAAAGTATTCTATAAGCGTTTCCATAGAAAAAGACAGGATGGATTCATATTCGGAATATTCATATTTTCATTATTTGCCGGACGATTCCTGATAGAGTTTTTGAAAATTACACAAGAGGAATTTGAAGAAAATTTACCGTTGGATATGGGACAACTGCTTAGCATACCATTTATGTGCTGGGGTATTTATTTGATGTGCACAAAAGGTAAATATACAAGCTAAGCGATGAAGGTATCATTACAGTCATACTCAAAAAGAAAAGAAACCCACGTATTTTCATATCTATCTGTTTGGCATTCTGGTTTTATCATGTATATTTGCAGGCGTTTAATGTGATATTTTATTATAAATCCATATTATAAATTTAAATATAACAATTATGCAAACGATTGAAAAGTGCAATTTCGCGGGCAAAAAGGTATTTGTAAGGGTTGATTTCAATGTTCCTTTGGATGAAAACTTCAACATCACAGACGACACACGTATCCGTGCCGCGCTTCCTACTTTAAAGAAGATATTGGCAGACGGGGGAAGCCCGATTATCGGCTCCCATTTAGGCCGCCCGAAGGGCGTTTCGGACAAGTTTTCTTTGAAACATATTTTAGACCACATATCCGAACTCTTAGGTATTGACGTAGCGTTTGCAAACGATTGTATGGGAGAAGAGGCCGCCGCTAAATCGGCTGCGCTAAAACCCGGACAGGTTTTGCTTTTGGAAAATCTTCGTTTCTACGCTGAAGAAGAAGGAAAACCAAGAGGATTGGCCGAAGATGCTACCGACGAAGAAAAGGCCAAAGCCAAGAAAGCTATTAAAGAAAGCCAGAAAGCATTTACAAGGAAATTAGCGTCTTACGCCGATTGCTATGTAAACGACGCCTTTGGCACAGCTCATCGTGCACACGCTTCTACAGCCTTAATTGCCGAATATTTTGACGCCGACAATAAAATGTTCGGCTATCTTATGGAAAAAGAGGTAAATGCCGTTGAGAAGGTTTTAAACGACATCAATCGCCCGTTTACGGCTATTATGGGAGGCTCTAAAGTTTCTTCCAAGATTGAAATTATTGAAAACCTGCTAAATAAGGTAGACAACCTGATTATCGCCGGAGGCATGACCTATACTTTTACCAAAGCGGAGGGAGGTAAGATCGGCAATTCAATTGTAGAAAACGATAAACTGGATTTAGCGCTCGACTTAATCAAAAAGGCAAAGGAGAAAGGCGTTACGCTTGTATTGGCTGTTGACGCTAAAATTGCCGATAGTTTCAGCAACGACGCCAAGACCGGCTTCTGCCAGGTAGATCAAATCCCGGATGACTGGGAAGGATTGGACATTGGCCCGGAAACAGAAAAGATATTTGCCGATACAATCAAGAAATCAAAAACGATTCTTTGGAACGGCCCGACAGGCGTATTTGAATTTGATAACTTCACGCATGGAACAAGAGCGGTAGGCGAAGCCATAGTAGAAGCAACTAAAAACGGCGCTTTCTCATTAGTAGGCGGCGGCGATTCGGTAGCTGCCGTCAATAAATTCGGTTTGGCCGGCGGCGTATCATACGTTTCAACCGGCGGCGGCGCTCTATTAGAAGCTATTGAAGGGAAAACGCTCCCGGGCATTGCCGCTATCAGGGGATATTAAATCTATCCCAATCGGTAAAAACAAAAATAAATGACCGGGGGACATACTATCCCCGGTCATTTTACAGGCCCTTACGCTCCCAGCCTGGCCTTCATTCGCCAACGCGAATGCCCCGAAATCGCATTATAATCCTGCCGTAGCGTTTTCTACTTTTGCTGTATATATGCAGACAAACGACCGGAAAAAATATTTTACCGTATGGAAACGCTTCCCTTTCCGTTCAACGATAAACACTGTTTATTTCAACGCCTCAATCAATTGTGGCATCAATGTTGCAAGTGTGTTTTCGGTTTGTGCGGTATAAAAATTATTGTCCACTACCGATTTTTCGTCTGTACCGGTAGCGCCTTGTAACGCATTCTTAATGAATGGGTGTAACGCTACACGTTTGCCTGCTGCAATGCCGGCGATATCGAACATTAACGCGCCGGCACAATGTCCGGCAATTAGTTTGCCGCCGCCTCCAAATGTTTTGATTACAGCCAACATGTCCTGATATTCGGGCTTTCCTGCGTTTTCAGCGAATTTTGGTATTGCATCGCCACATGCAAATACAAGCGCATCGTATGCCGCCTCGCTACCTTTCAAGTTGGCGACAACATCATCGGTTTGCAAACTAACGCCTGAGTTGGTCTTAATTTGCGTGGTTTCCGCTACCGCAAATGTGGCGAACGAAATACCATTTTCAAAAAACGCTTCCAGATACTGGAATAAACCATATCCGTTTACCGGATTTACGGCTAATACCGCTACTTTCTTTGCCATGATACTACTTTTTGATTTATTAAAAACTTGTTTCAAAAGATATTTTTTTCTTACTTTTGTGCAGGTAAAGATAGAATGTATTGTTCGGAAAAAAAAGAAGGTACAGTAATGTCAGATACTTACTTTCAGGTTAGAAATATTGAAAATTAACAAGAAAAAAATGATATGAATAAAACTTTTTGTCCTATACGAGATATTTTAAACCGCATTGGCGACAAGTGGTCGATATTAATATTATGGAATTTGAACGAAAACGGGACTACACGCTTTAATGAGCTGTACCGCAAAATTCCCGACATATCGCAAAAAATGCTGACGGCAACTTTACGTACACTGGAAAAAGACGGTTTGATTACCCGAAAACTTTATCCCGAAATTCCGCCCCGTGTGGAGTACAGTCTTACAAATACCGGCATTTCGCTAATCCCGCATATTCAGGCGCTAATTAATTGGGCCTTACAGAATAAGGAGAGGATTTTGGCTTCGCGGGAGAAATTCGGGGATACTGCGTCGCCGGAACTGTGATTTATGCGATTAATCAAAAAAATCACAATCCCGGCGATATTATGGATAAATGGACGGTAAAGAATCCATCAATGTTCATGCTCCTCGCCGCCTTCGGCACTCAGAACGACGTTGCGTGCAAGGTGCGCTTCGTTCCCTGCGGCGTCGGTACAATAAACCATCAAATGATAGTCGCCGGGGGTAGCGTCGGCAGGGATTTCTATTTCGTGTTGATGTACCGTCGCATTTTTCTGTCCTGATAAATCCCACGATCTGTTGAACGTAAAATCAACCGTTTCCGACGATTCGGACCTTAGCGTTGCGGAATGTACATGCCCGTCGAAATTGGAGTGAATCTCTACTTTATACGACTTCAGCGCCACATCGTCCGATACTTCCATATCGAAATGGACGTCGTCGCCAATTTTCAGTATATCGCCTTCTTCGGGTTCTATCAGGTTGATTACCGGTTTTGTTGTATCGGCGTTATCGTCTTTATCGCACGATAACAATGTTATGAAACAAATTGCCATCAGGCAAACAAGGTAACTATTGAATATTGTTCTCATTTGAATCAGTTTTTTTAATAAGGTAGTTTAATTATTTATTGGAAAATCTCGCTCCACGGCCTTATACCAAAGGCGGGGCGCGAAGCCCGTAAGAAATAAGAACCTTTTGATACGGCTTCTTCCGAAAAGAAATTACCGGCTTAACATGGTAAGAAACTACCTTGAAATCATAATCTACAGCCGTTGCCTCCGTAAAAGATGATAGCGTGAATTGACATACGGGGCAATCATGGCAATCGTGGCGCTCATGCGATTCATCGTGACAGCTATGCCCCGAATGTCCGGACGTGTGGCGAATATGGACGGCTTTAACGGCAAAAGGTAACGCAAATACGGCCAACAACAGCCATACCGCCCAAACTTTATGCCTTTTTACTCTTTCCATACCCCGTACGAAAAACAAACACAAAGATAATGATTTTCCCCAATAATGTAACAGTGTCGCATTTGCCTGCAGGGCAACCGCGCCAAAATAATCTATGTTGTCTTTGCCT
>JAITRG010000308.1 GCA_031288515.1 Tannerellaceae bacterium | reverse complement strand
GAATATCCGCTATATTTACCTCCTGACAACAGTATTGAATGTTTATTGTTGATTGAGTATCGCAAACTTGACTGAAATGACAGGAAGTTGTTTTCTCCTGTAGAAGTGGGAATGTTTTTACGAATACCTCCTCCGAATGTTATTTTCTGAGAAATTTTCCATCTTCCGTACAAGAACGCTTCCAGGTTATGATTACTTATCTTATTATCAAACTTATATGAAGAGTCATTGGGGGATACGGCATAATAAAAATAAGGGAATTGATTGGAAAAATCCATTTTATTATAATCAGAAGATATACCTGTCTGAATATAAACAGACTCATTTATAAAATGCTTTACATCAATACTGTTATAAAACTGTCTCTCCTTCTGCTTGGAATTTATATTCCCAAACTTGTATTCGGTAACAGAGAAATTCGTTCCGTTTGAATATGAAAAAACAGTTTTATCCGTCTTATACTTTATATTCAAAACATTAAAATTTCTTTTTTTACCTGCCAACATATCGCCATAATAAGCGTACATGCTTTCTTGGGCTAAATAATTCTCGTCAATAAGATACGAATACAAATTGAGCGTAAGTCTCTTAGTAGCCTTAACATGCAAGTTAACACCGAAATCCTTGCTCGTAAAATTATCAATATTATCAATATTTTTTTTATTAGTATATATATATATGGTTTTGAAAACTGATAATTTCCGTATAGCTGTATAAATGACTTCTCATTTAATCGCTGGGAACGCAAAACTCCAATATTCGCTAAAGAAACAGCTATCTGAGTCTGATTGTTTTTCAATTCTTTTGTTGTTTCTATTTCTACCAAACCCGCTGTGGAATTACCGTAAATCAAGGGTGGATTACTCGCATAAATAGTTAGCTCCTTAATTAATTCTGTATTTAACAAGCTAAAATTACCCATTCCACTAATTTGAGAATTTCTAACAGGGTTGTATATAGGTACATCATTTAACATTACCCTTGACATATCACTCGAACTCCCCCTCAATTCAGGGTTTGCAGATTCGGAAGTGTTTGTTGACGCCGGAAGTGTTGTTACCATTTTTAATGCGTCGCCCGAAGAAGTGGGTGTTGAGTAGATTTCAAGTGTGGAAACATTCTGAATTGAAAACTCTCTTGATAAAGAAGGATTTGCTTTTACTACTATCTCCGATAATGCAGTTTGGTCTTCTTTTAGTCGGATGATTATTTGTTTTGAAACATCTAAACTTTCAAGAGCTATTTCTTTTTTTTCAAAGCCTATGAAAGATACGATTAACGTATCTTTCATATTACTAAACTCAATATCTAAGACAAAATTCCCAATGAAATCAGATGTTGCTCCTTTATCTAAATTATTACTCAGATAAATATTTGCCGCAAATATAGGATTCTTCTGATAGTCAATTATCTTACCTTTTATTTTTACATTCTGGGCAGTCATAGATACCGAAAAGACCAAACATAAAATTAGGCTAATTGATCTTAAGTTTGTCCTCATATTGCTTAATCATATAACTATTAGGGAATAAAAGCGATGCTGATTTTAGCGTTTCTCGGGCTTCATCTAATTTGTCTTTTTTAATATAAAAACGAATTAACATGTCATAGGCATATTCTCTTCCCCAGTTTGGCAAATATAGATTTTTATGTGATTCTTCGGAAATTGAAATTGCCTTTTTTAAATATGTCTCTGTGTTTTTACCTCCTCCGAAACCTTCCGGAGTATAAAAATCATTGCTTGCTAAAACATACCAGGCTCGTAGGTTTAACGGATCTAACTCAATGGATTTTTCAGCGTTATTTACAACTTTAGAGGATATAACACCGGCTGCCATTCCCGACTTGAACTGAATTGAAAAACTCTGTAAAAGAGCGAGCAGAGCATAATCTTCAGCGTTTTTCTTCCTTTGTTTTTCCAAAAGCGTGATGCCTTCATTTAATTTTGTTTGACTTTCCTTCTTATCTTTCGATTTTAATAAAAATACCGCTTGATAATAATTGACATAAACCATCCAATAGGTTACGATATTGTTTTTAGGCTTAATTTTGTTGAGTTGATTATAAACGTTGTTTAATGGTTCTGTATTCCCTGCCGAAAAGCACTCATACATAGCATCTTCAATTTTATACTGAATACTGTCTAAAATACTACCCGGCACATCCTCTGTTTTTATTTGTTCTTTTTCGTATGCTTGGACAACACTATGTAAAGATGTAAGCATTATGATGCCAACCAATAATAAATTTTTTTTCATTTTTTTCATTTTTAAATTAGTGATATAATAAATTTTGGAGATAGTAGGATAATGATAATCATAGCCCAAATAAATAAATGCCAATACCACTCTTTACTATAAAGGTGTTCTTGATTTTCTTTTTTATACATAATATTTATCTCTTCTTTTGTCGGATATTTTTTATTTTGTAAAAAAGTTATTTTTAGTTTTGAATGAGCCTTTATATATGATAATAAGAGAGAATAATCCGAGTAGAACGGATTCAGTTCAATAATTATTTGAAATGCAAATGCAAAATAAATAATCCTTGGTACATCAAAATATAAAAGACCTATCATGAAAAAAAATATTGTCGTAAAATTTCCACTAATCATAAATAAAATCCTTTTTAATAAAGATAAATTATTTTCTATTACAGAAACATAGACATGTGGCAAGGGTTTGCATGTAAATCCTATTTTTTTAATTCTCATTCCACATGCTTTAGCCATAAAAATATGGGAGAGCTCATGTGTCGTCATTAAAAAGATAAAGGTCAATATAAAGTATATCATTAGAAACTTCTTTTAACTTGTTTATACTTATAAATCAAATAAAATACAGCAATAAATACTACTGTCCATATAGATAACGTTAGAAGTCCTTTATAATTATACCGAAATATTTCTAATAGTGGAGTAATTGGAGATTTTTCAACAAATTTACCCAAAAATGGGTTTATTTCTGTTATTGGATAAAAAGTGTCGCTGAAAAAAATTAATCCAAAATAAAGAATATTTCCGAAACTTTTATTACTGCTGTCCTTTAAGTTTGTATAGAAAATAATTAGACCTAAAAAAGAAAATTCAAGTAATCCTAAAATCAATCCCATAAATACAGATATTATTTCTTGAATACTAAAACTAATACCGAAAAAAGAATATCCACAGATAAATAGTAAAATAAAAGAAACTAATATAAAGAAAACACGACTAATAATAAGGCTTATAATGTGAGTAATAATACTATAAGGTATTACTTTGATGAATTTCAAAATACCTGAGCTGTAGTATTTTGGTATGACACTCCCAATTGCAAAAACACCATCACTGACAACTGTCATTGCGCAAATTCCTGTTAATAGAAACTTTGAGTATTCTTCATTATTAACACCCCATATCAAAGAAAATATAACAAATAAGAATACAGGGAAAATTACCGTGAAAAATATAGATTGCTTTATTCTAAATGATGTAACAATCTGGTCTTGTATTGAAATTATTAATGCTTTCATTTTTATTTATTAATTAGAAACTTATATATGTCTTTTAATTCAATAGATAAAACCGTAAAATTCGATGTGTATTTGCTAAATTTTTTTATAGTCTCTTCTGAGTTTTTATCGACTAAAATATTATAATTGTTATCATCTTCGATTATTTCAAAATCAGTAATATCTTTTATATTTATTCCATTTACATACTTTTTAGGCAAAATGATTTTTTGTTTATATTTACAGTTTTCGATATACGCTTGTGGAGAATTTGCTTCTTGTAAGATTTTTCCTTCATGAATAAAATATACTTTATCAGCATATTTTTCGGCTTCATCCCACAAGTGTGTAGTAAAAAAAATAGTCCTCGAATTATCTTTAAATATGTTATTCCATATTTTCTCTCTCACTATTGGATCCAAATCAGATGTAGGTTCATCTAAGATAATTAATGAAGGATTATGCATTACAGCTATATAAATAGCCACTCTTTTTTTTCTCCTTTTGATAATTGATAGTAAAACCTGTCTTTTATTTTACCTAATTCTAAAATATGGTAATATTCTTCAGATAATTTATTCAAATTGTAAATTTTCATGCAAAATCGTATAATTTCTTTTACTTTCAACATTGGAAAAAGAACAGGATTATCCCATAATACTCCAATCTCTTTTTTCTCTTTTGAGAAACTACTATTGAACAAATTTATTTCTCCTTTTTGGGGTTTTATTATGCCACACAATATATCAATAAATGTAGATTTTCCCGAACCATTATGACCTAAAAGCGCTGTGATTTTTCTACTTTCAGATATAATAGAAATATCATCAAGAATGAGAATTGAATTTGATGTGTGAGAGACATTAGTTGCTTGAATTGCTTTCATGAGCTTTATTTTTTCCAATTACAATAATATTTTGTATCGACTCGAAAGTGCCATCTGCCTTTAAATACTCATTAACCTTTTCATCGACATAACTGCCAAGTATGCAGGAAGACAACCCAATCGCCTCGCACACCAAAGATATATTTTGAGTTACTAACCCTACTTCCTGTAGAATAAAGCGATACCCCCTATCGCCATATTTTATGAGAATTCTCTCAAAAACAGATGTGATAAATAATATACAACTGCTATTTGAAATATCAACATATGGTTCAGCAACTAAAATCTTTTTTAATTCTTGAAGTAAATCTTCCTCGTGAATTAATTCTATCTCCATTTGATCGGGACGATAGTGGTAAAATCCTTTTGGTAGAACACTGTTGTTAATGTACAGGTAGAATTCTAAAGGATACAGGCCGCCGGCAGAAGGAACTGCACGAAATTTCCAGGTATTATTGCTATCGCTTATAGGAGATTGCGTCATAATGCCATAACTATAGTGTAAAACAGCGCTTAGTTCGTTTAGAGATATGGAGTAATCAGTATATGCTCGTCCAGACCGTCTGTTTTTGATTACATCAAATATATTTTTTTGTTGTGGCTGAATGTTGATGTATTGATTTATTGAATATTTCTTGCAAGTTGGATAAGCCTTATATGGTTGGCTTGCACGGTCAAGTATATATGGATTTGAAAATCCCTGTATCCCTGCAATTTGTTTTCTTATCAAAAAATCATCAAATTTCGTGTTTTCATTAAAAAGTAAAGCTAATGATTCCTTGAAGTTTTTTGGTCCATAAAGAGATACATCTAATCTCCCTATTTCTTCACTAATAATTTTTGTTTTCATTTTATTACGGAAATGGAAATGGATGTGGATAAATATTTAAATTCTCAAAATTGTTTAACTCATATCCTAATTGTTTAGGAACTGAATACATACGCTTGCCTCCGAGAAAATAGAATGGATATGCTCCTCCTAACTGTAACAATTGCGGAACAATTATTCGCAAACAATATAAACCAGCCTCATTTACATCCGGGGTAGTTAAATCTTTTACTAAAACATTGTAACCCTTATCATTCAATACAGATGTTATTTTTTAAATTATCTTTAATGCTGAGCTATCAGATGTTTCTTTGAAATCAATCTTTTTTGTTTCAGGTAATTCTGTCCAAGTCTTGAAAACATCCCAAAGATCAGGTCTTTTTATGTAAAACACTGAATGATCTTCAAAGTTCAATAGTTCATTATAATTATCAGATGGTATCCAGTTCTTCTTTTCAGCAAGAAGATATCTAAAATAAGCTACTGCCTGACCTGTTTCTAATATTACTTTTTTTAAAGCATCAGCATAAACGTCTCTAGTTGCTGTTCCAACTGCGACAAATTTACCATATTCTGATTCTCCAAAGCAAATGCCATATACGGTTGGAATTTCTAAATCATACGTAATGTCAAAAAAATGCCATTCGTAATTTGCAGGGTAATTGTTGTGAATAAACTCGTTAATGTCACTGTCAATTTTATCCCAATTCATTAATCGGATTGCTCCGATGATTTTATTGTCTACATCTTTTGCCACAAATACGCGTGAACAGTTAAAATAACGCATTTCTTCGTTGCAAACCGACACGACTTCCGAATGAAAATCATCATTGAGCTGTCCACCTGTGTGGTGTTTATAGTTTTCCCATACTACAAATTCGGCAAGCTCCATTAATCCTTTTTCAGATAATTGCCAAATTGAACAATTGTCGTAAGATGAAATAAATTTGTCCATTTTTTTAATTCGCTCTAGATTTGATGATGCAAAAGTATCTCGTTCCGTAAAAACCGACAATACACAAAAGTGTATATTATTGTTTGTTTTTCATTTTTTTATTAATTTTGTACTTTCATCATAAAAAAGAAATTATGCCAACAAAAGACGATTTTTTTATTAAAGAGAATGAAATTACATTCATTCCCGAAGAATATTACGTTCCAATGAAACTGTATGTGCAGTTTTTAGATGCTTTTGCGCGTAGCACTTATAAAAGTATTTATGTAATTGATTATTACAAAAAGAATTTTCTATACGTATCCGACAATCCGCTGTTTTTATGCGGAATGTCGGCTGAAGAAGTGCAGGAAATGGGGTATGAATTTTATATCAATCAAGTACCGGAAAGCAATTTGCCGTTGCTTTTGGAAATTAATCGTGCCGGATTTATTTTTGCCGAAAACGTACCCGGTGAAAACCGATTGGAATATACACTTAGTTACGATTTCCAAATCAAACAGCCTAAGAGAAAGAACCTGCTCATTAACCATAAAATCACGCCTTTGCATTTAACCGATAATGGTAAAATATGGTTAGCCCTCTGCACTGCCTCATTATCGTCTCATTTAAATATCGGAAACATTGAAGTAACACGCAAGGGTTATAATATGCGTTGGAAATACAACTTGGAAACACATTGTTGGACAAAGTCTGCTGGTGTAGATTTAAAAGATTACGAGAAAGAAGTCTTATACCTATCGGCACAAGGATATACAATGAATGAAATTTCAGGACGTATGTGTAAATCGTTAGACACCATAAAAGGGTATAAACGTCAGATATTTGAGAAATTAGGCGTAGGGAGTATTACGGAAGCAGTAAATATGATTATCAATGAGAAAATAATATAAAAAAGTTGCTACTATAGCCAACTGCCCTTTAAACTTTAACCATAAAGTAGAGAGAGAAAGAAAGAAACTAATTCCTATCATCAATGATGGATGAAAGGTAAAATTTCGGGTAACGTTTCACTTCTTGTCCGGTAGCAATCCAAAACATAATATTGGTAACTAATCCACCGGCAATCCACGAAGCTACAGAAAGCTGTGGTGGAGACAATACTGATTTTTCATTTTTAAACTGCATCACCAATTTTTCAATCCAAGGCTTAGGCTGTACCCAAAACTTAAAGTAGTTGGTAATGTGTTCTACTAACCGAAGTTCAAAATTTTTCGGGTCGCGTGAAAAATTCGTAAGTTGAATACCGTCCGGTTTTACTACAAACACTAATCCGCCCCATCCGATATTGTACGGATGAATAACCGGAACATTGTACTTCCGACACCACTCATCAAAAACGAAGGGAATTTCTGATTTAAAATCCAAAGCGTTGACAGCAATATCCATATCTTTCACGAGTTCCTCTGCGTTATTTTTGTCAATAAATACATTGATTGCCATGATATTAGCCTCGGGATTTATAGCTAATAAACGTTCTTTCAACGTTTCTGCTTTGAGTTTCCCTATATCTGACATTAGGTAGTTTTGACGATTTAAATTTGATTGTTCCACTACATCCCCATCTACAATAGTTATGTTTTCAAATCCGAATCGTAAGGCACACTCGGCAATAATGCTACCTATTCCTGCTCCACCAAGTAAAATTCGATAATTCTTAATCATTTTTTGTTCATCGGGACGTACGTAAATTCGGTTCCTGTTATACCTTTCTTCCATATTCATTTCTATATATTATAATTGGACTAAGTGATTACTTGTTATTATTTTTGAAATTAAAATGCAAATATCCGGAGTAAAAAACATTTGTACAATACACAAATGTGTATATTTTCACTTCCCATACAACTTCTTTTCCAACCTTTCTTTCTCTCTTCTGCGGATATGTCTGATCTGAAGCATACTTTTTATATTACCACCACTATACTTTTTCATCTTTCCTTTCAGCATTCAGTTTTGTTACAAATGACTGGTTTACAGAATGAAATCCTGAAAAAAGACCTTTGGCTTTCTTTCATTCGGAAACCGGAAGAGAGGGATTTATTTCCTGAAAAGTCCGGCAAAATTGGAACGTGTTGAGTTTTTCAGCAGACCTTGGTTGATGTAACTTTATAATTGAGCAAAACAGGTATTTGTATTACTTATTAATTTAACGTAAACTTTTAGATGTTCTGTCTTCTCGCTACTCTTAAAGAAATAACATGCGTTTTTCCAAATCGTTATATTCTTCCTGTCCCACTCTACATAAAGATTATCTTTGTTTCGCTACAAGGCTGGTTAGGCGCTTAAAAATTAAACTGAACTTCACAATAAAATAACCGTTTCTGATAATACTGATAACCTTCAACTAAAGAATAATCAGAATTGTAAATGATACTTTTTATATTATTCTTATTTAAAATATGGCATTGCTAATTAAATATAGTTTTTGATATTCTAAATGAAATAATACCATTGAAAATCAGGTATATACAATTCTAAATCTACATGAAATCTATATATAGTTAGCAATGCCCAAAAAAGTAATCAAGTGGAGCGCGATAGTTTAAAGCAATTTCCCGGCGCGCTAAAAAATATTAAAAAACATTGGTTATGTTATAACGTATTTGTCGTTATTTTATCTTTGTATGAGATAAATGTGATAACATCATGAAAACGAATATTATTCAGATCGGAAACAGTAAAGGGATTATTATTCCATCCAATATCTTGCGCCAGCTGCATTTGTCCATAAAGTCAGCCGTTAGCATTTCGGTAGACGAAGAGAAAATTATTATTAAATCCGAACCCCGTCAAGGCTGGGAGAATGCATTTAAAGAGTTCGCAGAATCAGGATCAGAAGAATCATTCTTCCCGGATTGTTTTAAGGATGAAGATTTAAGTTGGTGGACATGGAAAGAAAAGAAGCAGTAACTCAATTCAAGATATTTTGGGTTTCTTTAGACCCGGCACAAGGGAGCGAAATGGCGAAAACCCGCCCCTGCGTAGTTATAAGCCCCGATGAGATGAACAATCATTTACGCACTGTCATGGCGTCTCCACTTACGTCGACGATGAAGGCTGTTCCGTCAAGAGTGAAAGTTTATTTTAACGGCCAATATGGTATGGTTGCTCTTGATCACATTCGGACTGTCGATAAAAACCGTATAAATGGCTACATGGGAAAATTAGAAAAAACAGAGATAGAGGCAATAAAAGAAACATTACAGGAAATGTTTAGTTAATGCCGTGAATATGCCCAACCGGGGAAAAGTTTTCTTTGCTCCCCATTTGCCGGCATTATCATTTTGACAGTTTCTTTGGTCTGCATGGCGCCGGACCGGCATCATCAGCCAGGCGACAAATATCATTTTGTAAAACTTGGAATAACTATTCTTGTGGTTTTTGTTAGATATTGCTATCCTTATTGTAATTCATCGAGTAGTGTCGCTATCTTATATTTTTTCCGGGCATTGCTATCTATATATAGATTTCATGTAGATTTAGAATTGTATATACCTGATTTTCAATTGTATTATTTCAATTAGAATATCAAAAACTATATTTAATCAGCAATGCCAGAAATTTTATAATCATCTGAAAGCATTTAATCTCGCTTTCTTTTACATCAATTGCGGATATGCCTGATTTGAAGCATACTTTTTATATAGCCACCGCTATATTTTTTCACCTTTCCTTTCAGCATTCAGTTTTGTTACAAATGACTGGTTTACAGAATGAAATCCTGAAAAAAGACCTTCGGCTTCCTTTCAGTCTCGTATCAGCCGGAAACCGGAGGAGAGGGATTTATTTCCTAAAAAAATCATTATACAGTCTTCAGTAAACCATTATAATGCTGTCGATAAACCATTATATACTCTTTACCAAACCATTATAATGGTCTGTTGAAGGCGTCATAGCGCTTTTTTAAACACTTCTTGATGCCTCATCAGGGTCTTCTCAATGGTTTGCCAAAGGCGTCGCAATGGCGTTCTAAAGTCATCGTAATGGTTTGGAAAAGAGGACGCAATGATTTTTCCCTTTTTTGCCGGCCCTGTAATTTTTTTTCTGAACGAAGGCTGAAAGGTCTTCTTTCAGCCATAGCTGTTCATATACAAGCGTCTATAAACCGGCTGGAAGCTGAAAGATAGCGCCAAACAAGCCTGTGTAATGGAGTAATGGCATGGGCCTGAATAAGGGGGATGGGGCTTTATGCTTTTGTTTTGATGAGAAAAAATTAATGCGTTAAAGTAGAATTAAAATCAAAAACGCTATCTTTACTTCATCGCTTCATTTTAACGCAAAAACATGAAAGAAATAAGAATAATTTTAGTTGCTTTGTTTACGTTTGCCTCGTGTGCCAACCATGGGAAACAGGCGTCCGGGCAGGATGATTTTCCTGCCGAAATAGTTGAATTTACTGTTTATCCGGATAATCCTGTCTTTGCCGGAACCGGAACCGACACTTGGGACAAGAAGATACGGGAGCGCGGTTTTATTCTATATGAGGATGGGCTTTATAAAATGTGGTACACGGGTTATAATCCGGGAATTGCAGAAGAAAAGTTTCTGGGTTATGCAACGTCGGCCGACGGGGTAAACTGGGCGCGTTATTCGGATAAACCCATCTTTAATGAAAAGTGGACGGAAGATGTTTTTGTATTGAAACACGAAGGATTGTACTATATGTACGCGGAAGGGGCGAATGATATCGCGCACTTGCTTACCTCCGCCGATGGAATTAACTGGCAGGAACAGGGCGATCTGACGATTACAACCACTCGGGGAGATACCATCCCTGCTCCTTTCGGAACGCCTGCTATCCGGATAGAAGGCGGTAAATGGTATCTTTTCTATGAACGGGACGATGCGGCAGTATGGTTGGCTACATCCGAAGACAAGTTACATTGGACGCACGTTCAGGATGAGCCTGTTTTATCGCCCGGCCCGGAAACTTATGATAAAGGCGGTATTGCCGGTAATCAGGTGATGAAGTATAAAGGCAAATACTACCTCTACTATCATGCCACCCCCCAGCCTTACGGCGGGAGTGCGCCGAATACATGGAACTCCAATGTGGCCATGTCGGAAGATTTGATCCACTGGAAGAAATATCCGAATAATCCGCTTGCGGAAAACGACTGTTCCAGCCCAATCCTGGTATTCAGTGGAGAAAAGCCCATTCTTTATACCATGCATCCTGCGGTCTGCCGTTATGTAAATAAATAACGACAGCGCCCATGTTCCATTAAGGATTTCCTTTCATCAAAGATAACGTGATACTGATATGAGCGAGGTAATAGGTTGGTAAAATGAGGAAACTGAGTTGTTCCTGCCCGGCGAACTCCCGCAACGCGATAACCGTATCGGAAAAAACGATCATTGAGACGCCAAAAACGTATATCCATTTTACAGGCAACGTTGCGTTCATTCCCAAAGCGGCTCCCAATGAAAGACAAGATATCAGCAGGTAGGCCAACACAGACGCGAGCAACCACAAGCCGGGGATAGCCGGATACAGCGATAGAATGAAAAATGCCAGATACCCGGCCAGCAGCAAGGCCGTAAAAATATAATGCAACCTGCCTTTTAACAAAGCATACCGCAAGTACCCGACATGCGCAATGAAAAATAAGACAATCCCCATGATAAACCGTTCCGTCTGGCCGTGCCTGTTCGATAAAAACCAGTCGCCGGCAATGGAAAAAAGAAACGCAAGGACAATCGCCCAATTGTCACGGGAGATTGTTTTCCCAAGCGTTAGAACAATCAGGATACATGACCCCGTGACGCCTGCTTTAAAAAGAAAATCGTGATACACAAGGGCGAGTACCGAGAAGACAACAGGAATCGCCAGGAGATAGTATGTGTTAAAAATCTTTCTCATTTTTTTAGCGCATTCGCCTGTTATTCCGTAATTACCGGCAAAGCGGGGACAGGAGGGAATTTATATTCGTACGGTTCTTTTTTGCCGCGGGCAATATCGTACATACTCTCATGCGTTTTGCGGGCTGCTTCTGTTAATTCGGGGTATGGCAAGGAACAGGCGTCTAAGAAACCGATATTAAAGTTCTCGCCATCCCCACGGCCAAGAATATTCTGATCAGTCCACTGAAACCAATGGAAACCAATGATTTCAGGCCTTGCAAATCCATTCTCTGCAAAAACGCGGTAGGCTGCCGCACGGTCTTTCTGCGAAACAGTCGTATTCAAACCGGGGGTGGGTAGTCCGCCGTCTGTACCGCAACCAAAATGCCATTCCGTAATCAACACCGGCTTACCGCTGATTTCCGACAGTTCTTTCGTAGCAGGAGGATACGGAGCTGTATAAGCATTCAGAGAGAATACATCAAAATAACGTCCCACTTTCATCATCGTTTCCGAACTGATAAACGCGTAACGTGTCCCTAAATTCAGATGATTAGGATCGGCCTTGCGTGTTTCCTCACACTGCACGCGCACCCATTCTTCTATCATCTCTACCGTAAATTCGCGGAAATCTCTTTCTGCAAACCGGGATGGATAATGTTTGAATGTTTGCATGGATAACTCATCAATCGAGCGCAGGCTGAGTTGCCAGGCCGAATTAAATGCAGCCACATCCGGGTATTTCTCTTTCATCCGTTCGATAAATCTGAGCTTTGTATAGCTGGGTTGTACCGTCGCGAACATTTCGTACGCGATATCATTATTGCCAAAAGCCCAATGAGGTTCATTACCTAAAAAGTAACCGATGATACAGGGGTTGTCCTTACCGGGTATCAGTTGTGAAGCATATTGGCGGCATACCTCCCGGAACTCCGGGCTGAACACGTCGTGAAAGTCCCGGTAAAGCATCGTTTTCATAGGAGGCAGCCCGTGCATATGAGCCAGATAAGGCAATCCGCTTTTTTCCTGAATATTCCGGTCGCTCCAATTCGCCACGGTATTAAAACGCCAAGCCTTCAATTGTCTGGGCGTCGTCTCCTCCCATTTCTCCAGCCATTTATCGCCATAGGCGCGCATCAGATTGGCTTTGAAATAATCTATCCGTTTCTTGCCGTTTTCTTCAATGACCGAAGCGAAAGGGCCGTCCCTGTCCGGTATCCAGGCGAGCAAGTCTTCCATATCCTGCACAACGCCTGATTGAGACGGTGTGATACAGCATATTCCGGAACTCAGGAAAGCATATCCTTCAGGGTCTACAAACCACCAGCGCTTACCGTCATGCTGTACGCGGAAAAAACCCGTAGCTTCAAATTTCAACGCTTTCAGGCCGCCATATTTACTCCATCCTTTTGGAAATCCGGCCTTAGCGACCGCTTTCTCCGCAGTTACAATTTTCTGCTTCAGTTCCGCTTCGTTATGAATCTTGCCCGGCCAGTCCCTACCGGTCCACTGCCCAAACTCATCCACATATTTTTGCGCCGGGGCGTCGTAGTTTTCCGGCAGTTTGTCGGTAATATACACTGAAGCAATTTCCATCTTTGCCGTAAACATGGGAGAAGAATGCGGATAGACGTCAATATCTACCGATTCAATGTCTTCCGGATCAAGCCGGCTGCCCGTACAAACGCCTTTAAGTTGACGGGGGAAACGCGGCAGGTAGAGTTCCTGTGCATCCAAATAACTCAAAGGAAAAATCACCTGCGTTTTGAGCTTGGGCAATACGGTGATATAACACTTAATCCATGGATGTTCCTTCGATTCTCCCTTACGGAAAAAACGGATATCCAACAATGTCGTAAATTCATTGGACTGATATACTTCGGCGACCAGATAGTTCGCTTTTTCCCAATCCATAGATTCCTCTACCGGCAGGTTAAGCACACTGTTTTTATCCTCTGTCTGAACCGATAAAACCTCTCTGCCGAAAATAGAAGACTTAACCGTTTCATGTTTGATTGCAGAGGTTTCCGCCGCCCGTTTGAGATTGAAGTCTTGCCTCGTTTGCGCCTGCATAGCCGGGCAACACACAGACATAAGCATACATGCGAATAGAACGCTGATTTTTTTCATTTCAATTATATCATTTTCGTTAATACATAATTATTCCATACGGGCAACCCTATTTGCAAAGAGCGGATACTTCTTCCGGCGTAAAGACACGGTTGGTCATAATGAAGTCGTCTGCCAGAAAACGGATATCGTTGCGCCCGCCTGTGCCTCCGCCATTGAAGCCTCCGTGTTCTTCCGTATAGTTCCAGGGCGTAGACCCCAGAAAAGTAGCTTTATTGCGCCCAATTCCCGCGATACCTCCTACCCCGCCGGACAAGTCGGCGCCGGCTTCTTTCATTTTTTTGCCATCTATGTAAACAGTAATCTTATTATTGTCATAATCGAATGTCGCCGCTACGTGCATCCATTCTCCCATTTTCGTCGGCGTGATCCACAAACGGCTGTATTCGCCGTTGGTTGGCGTTACGTCCAAATGAAGATAGTTGATTCCGCCGTAGCTACTGGTTTGAAAGGCGTAACCTTTCAATTCGTTTCCGTCTACATTCTTATTACTTAATATGCCCGGGCGGCCGTCGTTACGTACCATCTTGATATTAATCCAGTATGCAACAGAGAAACTCTGATCGTAATCGATCAGGTCGCTGTTGTCATCTAATGTGATGAAATTACGTTTGCCGAGATCGATAGCCTGTCCGTGTTTACCTGCCTCGAAATGGGGAATAGTGTCATACACATTGGGCTTTGCATCCAGATAGAACATCTTTACGGCTGCAGGGGCCGTACCGTCATTTTTCAACGAAGCATCAAAATGCAACACATAATCTATCGGTTTACGCGGGATCGTATCTATAGCTGCCGTCGTAAACGAACCTGTCAACGGTTTGCTTTGTTTACCGAAGACATCTATGGCATAGACTTTCAGATTGTATGCAGTCGATTTTTCCAGTCCTTTCAGTTCGATTGATTTTGTTTCAGGCGCCGGATAAAGACAAAAATCAGCCAATTCGGTTTCATCCCTGACAACCTTGCCATTGCTTTTTTTCGTAAGCACATAGCGATACTTATAGATGATATCATTGACGTCATTAGCCGGCTCTACCGGACGGTCAAACGCTAAAACGGCCGATTTCACACGCACATCTTCCGGATAAATCCTGGCGCCCGGAGCGAATAGCGGAGCTTTTGCTTTTGCTTTGCGAAGCGCCATCGTGTAGGGCAACGGCTTATTGACGTTAAAAGACCAGACCTGGTCTTCGATCCAGCGGTTATTTGTGAAATCGCGCGTCTTGACGGTGACATTCCCGTGTTCGTCGGCTTCTACATAAACGCCTTCGGACGTGTAATTGAACTCAGCCTCGCTGCATACTGCGGCACAATGACACCACGTAAAGCCTCCGTCCTGGCGGATACTCAACGGATGATTGTTCACATCGTGCGTGTCTCCCGAGAAAACGATTACCCGGTTATGGCCGCGCAGCATCGAATACAAGTCGTGATCCGGCCCCGCGACCATGTGGTGCTGGAAGACAAAGACAGGTTTAAGCGGGTCGGCAGCTTCCGCTTCTTTGATGCGCGCCTCCAGCCAATCCCGGATATAGGAATAGTTGCTTTGGCTTTCGCCGGTAGAACGCATGGTCGTTTCGTCTAATTCGCCGGCGCCGGGGCTGACGGAGATGAAATAATATCCGTTAATGATATTTACCTCGTTGGGCTTGTTGCCGGTCGAGCGTTCAAAGTTCTCCCACTTATTTTCTTCGTGGTTGCCCATCATGGCTAAAAGAGGCGTTTCGGAAGTCGTTTGGCGGATCATGCGGAATATAAACATCTCCAGCCAGTTGCCATTGCCGCTCAAATCCCCTGTCAACACAACCCGTTCCGCCTTCAAAGCCGGGTCGTTGAAGAACCTGAAAGCGTCTGCCAGGCGTTTGTTATTTCCCGTATCCATGCTTGCGCTGCCGCCTGCATGCACATCCGTAATAATACCAAAGTTGATTTTACCATCCGTGCGGGGGCTTGTAACCGTTACTTTCGAGGCGCCTTTCACGCCTTTGGAAGAAAGGGCAGAAACAGTCAGCGTTGAAGCGTTTTCATCTGCGCCTATATTCAACATGCCGTCTGAGGTTATTTTTGTTTGCGCCGAAGTAGCGCCTTCTACGCTCCACGTAACCTGCCGGTTGTCTTCCGTTACCGGGGCTTCTGCCACAAAGCGGAGATGATCGGCCTTATTCATACGTACACAGGCCGGATAAACGGTTGTGCCGGCGCCGACAAATAAAGCCGCCACATCGTCCTGGGTAAAAATGCGGCTACTCATTACGAAATCGTCTGCCAGGAACCGGACGTCGTTATTTCCCTTGCCGCAGCCGTTATATCCGCCCCGTTCGCCGCTGTAATTCCAGGGTGAAGAACCTAAGAATGTATTCTTAAACGGGCATTCGTCTACAATACCGCCGATACCTCCCGAAAGATCGGCTTCGGCATGCTGGACAGGCATTCCGTTTACATATACTATAATGCTATTGTGCGCATAGTCAAACGTCGCCGCCAAATGTACCCATTGTCCGATTTGAGTCGGCGTAAGCGGCAGGCGGGCAAACGTACCGTTCACCGGCGAATATTCCAGGCAGATAAAATTCCTTCCGTTATTATCAAACGTACGGAAAGCATATCCGTTGTAATGCGTGCGATTGACATTTTTATTACTTAATATAGCAGCCTCTCCATCTTCGCGTACGCTCTTGACGTTAATCCAAAATGCGACGGAGAAACTCTTCCCGTAATCAATCAAATCCTCTTCCGTATCCAGCTCCACAAAATTACGCGAACTGAGTTCAATCGCCTGTCCGCGTATTCCTTTTTCGAAATGCGGCATAACATCATACAAGCCGGGATTAACCTCCTGGCTGTACATATGTACCGGGCGATTCCTGCCGTTCGACAAATCGCCGTCGAAATAAAGCGCATAATCTATCGGTTTAACGGGTTTCGTATCTTTTTCCAATGTTTTGAATGTTGCGGAAATAAATCCGGCGCTTTCTTTATGCCAGGCGTCGGAAGCATAAAAACGGATTTCATACTCCGTATTTTTTTCCAGGCCGCGTAAAAGCTGTTTTACCGTATCGGAAAACAAATCCGGATGAAAGTTCAACTGCCTTACCTGTTCGCCGGAGCTTTTTTTAACGAGTTCGCCGCGATAGCTGAAGACAATATCATTTACCGGATTGGGTTGCGGAATAACGGCATTCTTAAACGAAACGACTGCAGCGTTTGCCGTAACGTCTCCGACGTTAACGGCAGTCCCGGGCGTAAATACCGGCGCTTTAGCCTGCGGCAGGCGGATAGCGTTGGTATACGGCAACGGTCGATCGATATTAAACTGCCATTCCTGCACCTTTTGCCTGCGATTAAAATCCTGCGTGATTATCCTGATATTACCTTTTTTGTCGGCTTCCACAATTAATCCTTGCGCGACAAGGCCCGTGACGGCCGTATTTACTTCCGTAAAGCCATTATCCTGCCGGACGCCAAGCGGAGAATTATTCGGCAAATGGATATGCCCGGAGAAATAAACCACCTGCGGATCATTATCGAAAAGGCCGTCCAATCCTGTATTTTCAGAAATTGGATGATGCCCGAAGACAAAAACGGGCTTACCCCCAGAGGCGGCTTTTGCTGCGGCAACCTGCTTCCCGAGCCAATCGCGTATATATTCGTAGTTGTCCGTATGACGGCCCGTAGCGCGCATTGTAGATGTATCCAATACGCCGGCGCCGGGGCTGACCGTAATAAAATAATATCCGTTAATACTATTCACATCGTTGCCTTTGCTGCCGGTAGCGCATTCGAATAGTTCCCACTGGTTGGCGTCATGGTTGCCCATCGTAGCGATAAGCGGAATCCGGAGATGCCGGTCGCGTATGCGACGGAACACTTCAAATTCATCCTGCGTGCCGTAATCGCTAAAATCTCCGTTCACGAGCACAAATGCCGCTTTCAGTTCAGGATCGCTCAGATAATCGAACGCATTTTGCAGGCAAAGGTTATTGCCATGCCCAAGAACAGGCGTTATGCCTGTATGGACGTCCGAAATAACGCCAAAAGTAATTTTCCCGTCTGCCCGCGGCCTGGTTGCGGTAACCGGCAGATTGTTTTGAGCCCGGAGCGCCAAGACGCTCGACAATGTGATCATCAGGATTAAACCCGTTCTTTTTATAACCGTAATATGCATATTATCTATTTTCATCTCAATTGACACTTCATTAATTATTAATTATGAACCACTCGCTATTTTCACGACGCATAATAATTAGCCCACAAATTTCTTAATTATGAATTATGAACCATTCGCTATTTTCGCGACGCATAATAATTGACCCACAAATTGGCGTTTAAGTCAAAATCATTCATAACTCATAACTCATCATTCATCACTCATAACTCATCATTCATAATTCATAACTCATAATTCATCATTCATAACTCATCATTCATCACTCATAACTCATAATTCATAACTCATAATTCATAACTCATCACTCATCACTCATCACTCATCACTCATCACTCATCACTCATCACTCATAATTCATAATTCATCATTCATAATTCATCATTCATAACTCATCACTCATAATTCATTCTTCATTCTTCATCGCATAATAATTGGCCCACAAATTGTTACCGTGGCATTTCAAGGCTTCGCGAAACAATTCCGACGCTTTTGCCGTATTGCCCAGCCCCAGGTAACCCAGTCCCTGCAGGTAATAGCCTTGAGCCATTGATTTATCCGCCCATGAAACTTCCTCCACGCCAATACCTGTTCTGCCGGCGCCGTTTTTTTGAATCGCTTCGCCACGCCTGACGAGTCCTTCCAGCATTTCCTTCATTTTCCCGGTCTGTCCGAGCGCCTCATAAGCCTTTGCCTGATAGTAAGGCAAGTCTGCCGTGCCATCGTTTTTAGCGGCTATACTTTGTCCGTATGCTTTCTTTGCGTTCTTTTTCTGCCCTGACTGATCATACGACAGCCCGATGAGGTAATATATCATGGCAGCCCGTCCGTCGTCTAACGCTTTGCCCACTTCCAGGTTTTCCGGATAGAGGAGCGCTGCGTCGAGATGCCCGATAGCTTCCTTGTGCCGGTTGTTATCCATCAACTGCAGCGCTTTCAGCACATGGCTGTCTACATAGAAACTATGTATCTCGCGCGCGCCTTCCCATGTTCTGAAATGATGCGTCTTCAGCAATTCTATCGCCTTGTCGTACTCTCCGTTCAGGTTATAGAGGCGAACCAGTTTTTGCGGAGCGGCGACGTCCTGTTTCACTGTTTCCGGATTATTTTCAAAAAGGGCTAATACTTCGCGGAAATCCCGTTTAGACAAATCGTAGTAATTTTCAATTTCCGCATACCACCCCGGTTTTGACGCATCGGCTGCAATCGCTTTTTTCATATAGTCAATCGCTTCGGCTATAGCGCCTTTCTGATAGAAAGCGGCAAAAGCCAGGTTACGCCATACCATGGGAAAGTCCGGTTGAATCCGTGAAGCTGTTTCCCATGCTTCAACGGCCTCCGCCGGGCGGCGGTCATAGAGTAAATTACCCTGCAGATAGTAAGGCAGCGCATTTTGTTTATCGTTTTCAACCGCATATTTCAATACCTGCTGCGAAGCCTCGCGGAACGGGAAGCAATAATCATACGGCATGGCTGCGGCCGCCGCCAGCTGTTCTTTCGCTTTCGCCGGATTGCCGGCCCTGTCGTACAGCCAGGCCAGGTAATAACGCACCATCGCATTCGTTGGAGCCGTAAGCGACGATAATAACGTAATGGCCTCTCCGTATAATCCGGCATTCACATAATTCGCCGCTATATCAAGATAATTATTATCCACATCCTGCATATTTTTCTGCCATTGCGCCATCGAACCGGCGCCCTGCAAAAGTTCTTTCTCATAAATAGCCGGGAAGTTTATCGGATCTTTCGCCAACAGTTTATCTATTAGAGCAAGCGCTTCGGCTTTTTTCCCCTGCTTACGCAGTAATGCGCCGTAAAGTATATTGACAGACCCGTCGTAGTTGTTCGACGACCAGGCATCCTGAATCTGTTCCAGCGCTTTCGCGTAATTTCCTTTTGCGCTCTCCATTTGCGCCAATTGATAACAGGCCGGAGAGAACCATTCGTAATACCAGGTTGCCCGGTAGAAATTGGCGCAGGCTTCCCCGTATTTGCCCAATCCTTTTTGGGCCAGCGCTAAATAATAGAAAAGCTCGCCTTCCTTCGGCTGGATAAACTGTACCTGCAGTTTATCATAAGCTGCCAGCAGGAATTTTTCGGCTTCTTCATAACGCCACTGGCTAATCCGGCGGATACCCATAGCTATGTTGATGCGGTAATCGTTGGGCGATTTACGGAGGCCTTCCATATAATATTCGTCTGCGCTCGTGCCCGTACGCGAAAACTGTTCCACAAAGCGGCCCGCCAGGTATAAATCTTCCACCGATTCGATACTTTTCGGATCGCCGGGTTCCTGCTGCCTTTCGGGAAGCGCCGGTTTTTGATATTTATAAGGCTTATAAGAGATCAGGAGATTCCCGTCTGCATCCCTCAATTCGGTATAAAGCTGGTATTCGTCGAATGCCTCTTTCCCTTTATACGTGGCCGTAAAGGGAGTCGCCGGGTCGATATCAATCTTTTTTGTCGCCAGCGTTTCGTTGTCATATTTCAACGTTGCCGTTGCATTCCTGTATAAACGGGTGGTATTAAATCCGTAGAAGACCGTTTTGGCGTCGCGCATCTGAAGCGTAACGGAGGCGTTGGTCGTTGCGTCTTTCACTATTTCCAGATCGCGCACGGGCGACCAGTAATTGGTGGCTTCCTTCACGGAATAAGGAGATAACCAGCTATAATCCGGCTGGTTGTTCGAATAGGTTCCGGTCATCAGTTCGACATAGTCGTGCGCATTGTCGGAAAGTTTTTTACGGGCGTTCAGGCCTTCCTGCCCCGGGCCGAATTGCCAGAGTTTGGACGTCCGGTTATGATAAACGTCGGCTACATGCAACGTGCCGGCTTTCTCTGCATAATCATATCCTCCTATGAAACCTTTTTTACCCTGCCAAAAGAAGAAAGAGACCGGCGTGGGATGATTTTTCCACCAGGTAAGGTCTACGCCGTTATAATCTACGCCGCGATATTTCCCGTCGCCGACTGGCCAGCGCGTAAATTCGCTGTTGTTATGAAATACGCCAACCTCCTGCTGCGGCGGCCAGAAGGTACGGAAATTTTCGTCGGCCGAAATGGAAACGTTCGCCCAGAACAGGAAATTGCGCGTAACCGGCGTATTGTTGTCCAGGTAATAAACCGCTTCGATATTGGAACTGCCGGGACGGAGCGTGACGCCGATAACGGCTCTCAGGCCCATACCCCGTTCCGTTTCGCCCACCCAGACAGTCGCGCTGCCGTCTTTGTTTTCCATTAAACGGTAATCGGCGGGAAGCAGAGTGGTGGGCCGGTGATGATGCGGGAAGCACCACTCTATCCCGCCGGATATCCATGCGCCCAGGGTTCCGATCAGGTCCGGTTTGATTTCCGGGTTCCGGTGAAACAGTTGATGTCCGTTCGTTTTGTCTACGGCGCCTAAAAGCCGTCCTCCAAAAGCCGGGATTATCGTTACTTTCAGATATTCGTTTTCCAGGTAAACAACTTCGTATTCCTCAATCGTCTTCTTATCCCCCAGATTCGTTTGCGCCGGATAGGGGTAGTAATGCCCGGCCGCGCCCTGAACGCTGCGCCCGGTATAAAAAATCGGGCTTGGGTCGTTTGCCCCCATTTTGTAGGTTGGGATAGATTCTTTTCCTTCGTATACCCTGACAGGTTGCTGCGCCGAAAGCCTCATAACAAAAGCGCTCAATAAAAGTAACAATACAATCCGTTTCATATTAGTATATTTTTTTTTTGTGTTTTTCTGTTTTTTGTGTTTTTCTGTTTTTTGTCTTACAAAGTTAAATCATTTTTCGTTACTGTGTACGACAACATAGTATATTTATATTGCCGCGGGATGGTTTTTGAACAAAAACGGGCGGTTTTGCTTTACGCAGGAAGCGGGGCCGCCCGTCTTTTTTTTGCTTCAATATCTCCGGGATATTGGCTGCCTGCAACTGTTTTGCCTCGATATCTCCGGGATTTTGGCTGCCTGCAACTGTTTTGCCTCGATATCTCCGGGATATTGGCTACCTACAATTGTTTTGCCTCAATATCTCCGGGTGATTGGCTATCTACAACTGTTTTGCCTCGATATCTCCAGGATATTGGCTTCCTACAACTGTTTTGCCTCAATATCTCCGGGATATTGGGCTATCTGCAACTGTTTTGCCTCGATATCTCCGGGATTTTGGGCTATCTACAATTGTTTTGCCTCGATATCTCCGGGCGATTGGGCGACCTGCAAATGTTTTGCAACAATATCTCCGGGCGATTGGTTGCCTAGTGTTGTTTTACCTAAATATCTAC
>JAITRG010000290.1 GCA_031288515.1 Tannerellaceae bacterium | reverse complement strand
TAAACTGTCGCCCACATTTCCTGCACAAATAATTCTGCGCCCCATACGATTTCCTGCCATTCCTTTTTATCTTTGTGCTTTGCAATCGGGACAATGGAGAGTTATTGTTATTTGCATTTACAAAAATACCAATTCATTCCTGATTTCCAAATATTTACAGCAGCATACTTTTTACGTCACCACCTAAAAAAACAATATGAGCAAAAAAGATAGAATAACCGTACAGGGGACGGAAATAACCGTTATTTCGGAGAAAAACAGCGATTATATTTCACTGACGGATATGGCAGGTTATAAAGATGAATTGGAAGCGCGTGTCGTGGTATCGAATTGGATGAGTACGCGGTTTACGCTTGAATTTCTTGGTATTTGGGAAGAAATGTACAATCCGAATTTTAACCGTATGGAATTCCATACGATAAAGGCAAAACTTCTTTTAATGTGTCCCTGCGTCGCTCCTGGCTTGATCTTCTCTCCATCCCGGCTCTTTATTTTGTAAATCGTACACGAAGTGGTCTTAAGACTGTGGCAGGCTATTCGTTTACTGATTTCAATTTGAAGATTAACCACTATGTGAAAGAGGGAAGTAAACTTTACTTAATCATGTATTGGGGGAATGACCGTCTGAAATTCGGCGAAAAAGATAGTTCTGTTAACGACGATGGAGAATACAGCATGAAGGACATTAATAAGTTTAACTGGGGGAATTTACTTGCAGTTACGGGATACTCCCACGCATTGAATGACAGGCTTCAGATGGATATAAGCGCATCGTACACGCGATATGCATCTGCATTACGCAGGAATTATCTGGAAAAGCAAGATGGCGCATTCGATGAAAAGCTCGACAAATCCACAGAGAACAGTAGACAGGATATACTGTTGCAGAGTAACTTCGGATATTTCTATAAAGACATGATTAAGCTCAAATGGGGGCTTTCATATTCATTCCATCACTTTCGTCCCGAACAGATGGAATTGGCATCTATGAATGTGTCATCCAAGACCCGTTCCAACTATTCGGCGCAAAGCGGAAATATTTATATCGAAAACGAATGGAATCCCTTTCGTGCGCTTTCCATTTATACCGGCCTTCGTTTTGTTTTATACCATGCGGAGCGGGAAAACCATTATTTTCTAGTCTTAATGATATTGGGGGAAGCAGTTCTATAGTCGTAGATTCAAGTGGACAAACAACTGCCGTAGCTGGAAGCGATATCGAAATTACATATAAAATAACATTTAGCGATGCAGGCGATAAGAAGATTTACTATCTCATTCATATAGATAATTACTTATCAAACAGAAAATACATTGGCATACTTAACTATGATTCTGAACCTGTGTTTAAAAATGAGGAGTCATTTCTTGACGGCGTTTTTGGAAGTTCATTTTATGGGAGAAGCAGAACGTTTACAAACGATATTTTCAGAGGAAAACAGTACACATTAACTGTTAAGGAACGACTTTCATCTCCTGAATACAGTTTTGAAGGCCAACTGTACCGAAAAATATCACTGTATGTGTTGTCAGAAAATTATTACAACTATCTGACGTCAGTCCAGCATTTCGGACAGGAAAGTTTCACTCAGGACTTGGCAGAACTGGGATTATCGGAGCCTGTGCCTATATATAGTAATGTGAATGGCGGTAATGGTATATTAGGATCGTGTCAGCGAGATTATGCAATTGTAGATTTAAGAACGCTTATCCCGTAAGGGAGTAACTAAGGAATTAATGGGGATATATTGGATTCGGGCAATTTCGTATTGGCGATATACCCTTTCAGTCCGTCCCGGAGGGTATTTCCTTCGAAAAGATCATAACCGATACCATATCCCGAACCAGCCAAAAGTCCGATGAAGATATGAGGATTGCGAAGCTCCCGTTAGAGCGTATGCCTGTCTAAGCGGCGCTACCGGCCCGCAACGTGGCAGATTCCCCAGTGAACAGGCCACAGACAGACAAACGGGATACATTACTTCAAAACTTTATTTTTTTTCGTTTTTTCAGTCACATTTCCTGCAACTGTATTATATCCAGAATAATAGGTGTGACTGGAGCGTGACTGGAGCGTGACTGGAGTGTGACGGAACGTGACTGGAACGGCGTGTCTGCAACCGTTCCGTCACCTTCCGTCACACCTCCAGTCACGCTTATTGTTCTTACTGTAACTGCTTTACGAATAATGTGACTGAAAAAACGAAAAAAAATAAAGTTTTTGTGTAGCAGTATTATCCGTTACTTTTCAACCCCTGCCGGCATAAACGTTCCCCCAATCCATAGAGAGGTATTTATTTCTTCAGAGGTATTTATTTTTTCAAAAAAAAGCATTATATACTCTTCAGTAAACCATTATAATGTCTTCGACAAAGCGCTATAATGTCTTTACCAAAGCGCTATAATGGTTTACTGAAGACATCATAGCGATTTTTTTCAGTCTTTTCGATGGGATGAAACAAATTTTAATCCGGTAAAGTAGAATTAACAGAAATGAACCTCTTCATATTAAATATTTCAGAAAAGAATCGTAAATTTGCATCCTCTTTTAAAATGGATTTTTAGTGATTGAATTATGATAAAGATTACATTTCCCGATAATTCCGTGAGAGAATATCCGGAAGGAGTAACTGCTCTTGAAATAGCAGGAAGTATTAGTTCGCGTTTGGCGCAGGATGTTTTAGCTGCTGATGTGAATGGCGAGACGTGGGATTTACTTCGTCCGATAAACCGGGATTCTTCTGTTAAGTTATTAAAATGGGAAGACGGCGAGGGAAAACATGCTTACTGGCATTCCAGCGCTCACTTAATGGCAGAAGCGCTGCAGGAATTGTATCCGGGTATAAAATTCGGTATTGGGCCGGCCATTGAAAACGGTTTCTATTATGATGTAGACCCGGGCGAAGGAGAAACCATTAAGGAAAGCGATTTCCCGGCCATCGAAGCCAAGATGATGGAACTTATTTCCCGCAAAGAAGAAATCAAACGCCAAAGCATCGCTAAAGATGAGGCTATGAAGATGTTCGGCGACAGGGGAGAGATATATAAAACCGAATTGATCGGCGAATTGACCGACGGAACGATTACTACCTATACACAGGGTAGCTTTACCGATTTATGCCGTGGGCCGCACTTACCTGATACATCTTATATTAAAGCCGTTAAAATACTGAGCGTAGCCGGAGCATACTGGCGCGGCGATGAGAAACGTAAACAATTGGTTCGCCTGTACGGCATTACTTTCCCTAAAAAGAAGATGCTGGACGAATACCTGGCATTTCTGGAAGAAGCGAAAAGGCGCGACCATAGGAAATTAGGTAAAGAGCTTGAACTGTTCGCTTTTTCACACAATGTAGGAGCCGGTTTGCCTTTATGGCTACCGCGTGGTACGCAATTGCGTTTACAGTTGGAAGATTTCCTGAAACGTATCCAGAAGAAATATGGATATCAACAGGTAATGACGCCTCATATCGGAGGAAAACAATTATATGTAACTTCCGGCCATTACGAAAAATATGGAAAGGATTCTTTCCAACCGATACACACGCCGCAGGAAGGAGAAGAATTCCTGCTTAAACCGATGAACTGCCCGCATCATTGCGAGATTTACAAGCTTATCCCCCGTTCATACAAAGACCTTCCGATTCGTTTTGCCGAATTTGGAACCGTATACCGTTACGAACAAAGTGGCGAATTGCATGGTTTGACCCGTGTACGCGGCTTTACGCAGGACGACGCACACTTATTCTGCCGTCCGGAGCAGTTGAAAGAAGAGTTTTTGAAAGTCATGGATATTATCTTTATCATTTTCAAGGCGCTCGACTTTGAGAATTTTGAAGCCCAGATATCGTTACGCGACCCGGATAATAAAGAGAAGTATATCGGTTCGGAAGAAAACTGGGAAAAAGCGGAAACAGCTATTATAGAAGCCTGCCGTGAAGCCGGATTGAAAGCCAGGATAGAGCTGGGCGAAGCTGCTTTCTACGGGCCAAAGTTAGACTTTATGGTGAGAGACGCCATTGGCCGCCGCTGGCAATTGGGAACCATTCAGGTAGATTATAATTTACCCGAACGTTTCGAGTTGGAATATACCGGCGAAGACAACAGGAAACACCGTCCTGTGATGATTCATCGTGCGCCGTTCGGTTCAATGGAACGTTTTGTAGCGGTATTGATAGAACATACGGGAGGTAAATTCCCCTTATGGCTAACGCCGGACCAGGCAGTCGTTTTGCCGGTAAGCGAGAAATATAATGATTATGCATGGGAAGTAGCCCGCCAGTTGGAAAGCCGGGATATACGCGTAATTGTTGACGACAGAAATGAAAAAGTAGGACGTAAAATACGGGATAATGAATTGCAACGTATCCCTTACATGCTCATTGTTGGAGAGAAAGAAGCTGAAAATAATGAAGTTTCGGTAAGAAAACAAGGAGAAGGTGATAAAGGTTCCATGAAAATTATTACATTTGCTGCGCTTTTAAATGATGAAGTAGAGGACATGATGAATCGCCGGTAAAAAAGTAAAGAAAATAATAACTTTAAAATAGTAATAACGAGGAGAATAAACATTTTTAATGAAGAATGACAATCTGAAAGACCAGTATAGAATAAATGAGCGTATCCGTGTTCGGGAAGTTCGTCTTGTAGGCGACGATATAGAACAGGGAGTCTATTCAATATCAGAGGCGCTTAGAATCGCAGACGAAAAAGGTCTTGACTTGGTCGAAATTTCACCCAATGCTAATCCCCCCGTTTGTAGGGTAACTGATTATCAAAAATTCCTCTATCAACAGAAGAAGCGCCAGAAAGAGCAAAAAGCGAAGTCTGTGAAAGTTGTAGTTAAGGAAATTCGTTTCGGGCCGCAAACCGATGACCATGATTATAATTTTAAATTGAAACACGCCAGAGGCTTTCTGGAAGAAGGGGCAAAAGTGAAAGCATACGTCTTTTTTAAAGGACGTTCCATCTTGTTTAAAGAACAGGGAGAAGTATTATTACTTCGATTTGCGAATGATTTGGAAGATTACGGCAAGGTAGAACAACTTCCTGTTTTGGAAGGAAAAAGAATGATCATTATGCTTTCGCCGAAAAAAGCAGGTTCCCCGAATACGCCTTCTATTCCTAAGCCGCAACAACAGGCTCCGGCAGCGCCTAAAAAGATTATTACGCTGAAACCTAAAGCGGAAGCTGGGAAAAAAGAAGAAGCGAAAGGTAATGGATAAAAACTCCCGGCGATGGGAAAATATATAAATAATTAAAATAAAATTAGAAAATGCCTAAGATGAAGACTAATTCCGGCGCTAAAAAAAGGTTCGCCCTTACCGGAACAGGTAAAATCAAGAGAAAACACGCTTACAAAAGTCACATTCTGACAAAGAAGACTAAAAAGCAAAAGAGAAACCTTACGCACATTGGATTAGTACATGCGTCTAATGAGAGTAGCGTGAAAGAATTGCTTTGTTTGAAGTAACTTTTTAAAAGTAAACGAGTTTAAAACGATTTTTATTAACCGAATGTATTTAGCAAAAAAGTTCATCCTGTAGAGATGACGCTAACATTCAAAAAACAGATTAGAATTATGCCAAGGTCAGTAAATCATGTTGCTTCAAGAGCAAAAAGAAAACGGATTCTGAAACTTACGAGAGGATATTATGGGGCTCGTAAAAATGTTTGGACAGTAGCGAAGAACACGTGGGAAAAAGGTTTAACGTACGCTTATCGCGATCGTCGTAACAAAAAACGTAACTTCCGTGCATTGTGGATACAGCGTATCAATGCCGCAGCACGTCTGGAAGGTTTGTCTTATTCCCGTTTGATGGGGGCTTTACATGCTAAAGGCGTTGAAATCAACCGTAAGGTGTTGGCCGACTTAGCAATGAATCATCCCGAAGCATTCAAAGCGATCGTAGATAAGGTAAAGTAAGCGTACGGAAGATACTTCCACCCTATTTTTAGGCGTTTTTATTTGGAAGTTCTAAACCTTCTCTTTATATTTGTCGTAGGAATAAGAAATGATGAGTTAAGCCGCACTTGTTCGATTGGGAAACTCATCAGTAAAATACAATTCCGAGACATAGCTCTTGTTATCAATGGCGGGCCGCAACCTTCGGGTATGTTTCGCACAGCGGATTACAAAGATGACAAAGTGCTCAAATCCTGTCATACGGAGTTTGTTCATATCTACAGTGCGGCTTTCTTTCATATATAAAGGAGAGATTTTATACAGAATTTCTCCTTTTTTATTTGTTTTCTTTACTCTCTGTTTTCTTTATTCTCTGTTTTTTTGAGAGAAACGTTTATTGCTGTCACAAAATCTGTAAACGTACTTTTCATTCCGGCAAAAATAATTCTTTTCACTCAATGGATTATTTTGGTGCAGTTGCCCTGATAATAAGTAGACTGGTACGGATTTATGAAGATTTGTGGCTATCTTTGTCTTGGTTATCATGGAAGAAATATTACTGCATACGTGTTGCGCTCCTTGCTCGGCCGCTATTATTGAGTGGCTGCTGGCTAATAATATACGCCCTACCTTATTTTATTATAATCCAAATATTTGTCCGAAGAAAGAATACGAGATACGTAAAGCGGAATGTACGCGTTATGCCCTGTCGAAGGGGATTGATATGGTAGACGGCGACTATAACCATGAAGACTGGCTGCAATCAATAGCGGGACTGGAAAACGAACCGGAACGGGGGAATCGTTGCCTGAAATGTTTCAGGATACGGCTTTGGGGCACGGCTTGCCTGGCTAATAATTATGGTTTTGAACGGTTTACTACGACACTGGCTTCCTCGCGATGGAAGAACCTCGCACAAATAGCCGAAGCCGGCCATTGGGCAGCCTCTCAATTTGAAAACATTACCTTTTGGGATAAGAACTGGCGCAAAGACGGCCTGAGCGAACGCCGCCTGATTTTACTAAAGGAGAATAATTTCTACAATCAACAATACTGCGGATGTGAATTTTCCATGAATCGGAAGTTGTAAATTTAAACAAGGAAGTTGTAAACCACTCTCCGCAAGGGATGCATTGAGTCGAAAGTCGAGAATGAAGAGTTAATACCATTTTCGACTTTCAATTTTCCTGTCAAATCGATTCAAGGAATCGGATAAGCGCTGTTCTGTCTTCTTTTGTCATTTTGCGGAATGTATCCTTAGCGGGTTTTGCTTCGCCGCCGTGCCAGAGGATTGCTTCTTCGTAATTGCGGGCGCGAAGGTCGTGCAGCATATCGGAATGTCCTGAAACGACTTTCATCAGGCCTCGTCCCCAAAGTGGCGTTGTACGACAGCCAAGTTTGGTACGACCGGGCTCTTTCATGTCTAAATCATGACGCAACAGGTCTGTGTACGGATATATCTTTTGACCGGAGATAGCCGGCAGCGGTTTGTAATCGGCACGCGTAGTCCATGACGGGCGATGACAAGCGGTACATCCTGTTTCGTAGAACAGCGTACGTCCGCGTTGAACCGTTTCGTCGTCCAGATTACGGGCAGCCGGAACAGCCAGTCCGCGATGCCATACCATAAAGGCGTCATAATCCTCCTGTGTCATTTCAGGCTTTAATGATTTCGACCACAAATCATTAAATATCTGTTCCGCCGTTTGTCCCAAAGCAGTCTGCACTTCGGTATCTTCCGACATAACTTTGGCATATTCTTCTGTCATATAATTAGAGGTACGATCCGGCCTCGTTACATTCGTAATGTTCCACAAGGCATTGGCTCCAGGGCCATTATCTAATGTAGCGCGCGTACATAAGTATGTGAAACGTCCCGGATGCGGTCCTGGATACGGATTTTGTTCTGTCTCGTCGATGTCGGCGCCTATTTTTCCCGCACAATAACCGCGCGCCTGTTCTTCTGCATACTGAGCGCGTAAATCTTCATCCGAAATAGCATCCAGCAATCCTGTGCCGTAAATGCCAATCGTCGCTTCTATGGACGCCGCATGTTTGCTCATATCGAAATCTTTGAACAGAATTGCCTCCTGAGCTACTTCTACCACAGGATAGATAAGCGTGCCTTCATACGACGTACCGGCGCTGTAAGGCGTACCGTCTTCATACTTATTCCCGTACTCGTCGGTATATTGACGCCAAGTCAGTTTGACGCCGCTTTCGTCTATCGGCGCTTTGAATGGAGCTATCGCACGCGTTTGCGTCATACCGGTAAAATATTTTGAAGCCAATGGTAGCGCAGGGTTTGACGGATCGTAAATCATCAACAGATAGCTGTTTTTACTATCGTTTGTATCAAACTTCTCAACACGTTGCCCGCGTCCGCCATAACTGGGATGGCAGGCGATACAAGACTTCCGGATATACACCGGGCCAAGACCCGAATATCCCATTCCTTCGTTCGTTACAAAACTCCTGTCCGCCAATCGTTCCCCGCGCATAAATTGTTTAAACAACTGTGCATCCCGGTCGATAGCCGGCATTGCCTGCTTATAGGCTTTTGAAGAAGAAACAAATACTGTTCCCATCTTCCCGCCGGCATAATATTCTTCATCCAGTTCTACTTCATCCGGTATCTTACCTTCGTCGTCATCGTCACTCTCGCAGCCGGCCAGAAAAAACAGGGGTATAATCGCTATATATAAATAAAACCTCTTCACTTGTTACACTATTATTTCAATAATTCTTTTATTTTTTCAAAAGAAACGCCCACTGCCAAACACGCATCTACCGCTGCATTTACAAGCGCCTCCCTGCTGACGTCGCCCTTACTCTTTGCTTCCACCACTTTGTAGAACGACAGGCTGCCATTATCGCCGATTGCCTGGATTTTCGTGATACAGTTGTCTATTTTTTCTTTGATTTCGGTATCCAAAGCAGCGTCATATTCTTTTACGAACGTACTTAATGATACGCTGGCAGGGGAACCTGTCACACCTTCTCCGCCCATATAAGCGTTTCTGATGCTGTAGATATTATTTGTATAGTCTTCGAGCGAATGCCAGCTATACCATGATTCCACATCTTCCACACGACCGTTGCTGTATGGATCGGCAATCTTGGTGGCTCCAACTTCATCGGCAATATCTATAGCGCCGTCAATAATTTCTTCCACAGCGCTCTCCCAAGATGAATAACTATCGGCAGACGACAGCTTACTCCCGAAGTTCTTGATGCTTGCATTCTCATTTTCAAGGAAATTTACAATATCGGCATTTTGACGGTAAACTTCTTTAATAGCCGCCGATACGTTTTCTTCGCCGGCCCAGGCCACATACGCCAATACGCAATCCCATACAAGCGCATCCGTAGCGGCAGTCAGGTAATTTAATTCACCTTCCGTCAGTTCGGCAACCGGTCGCGATTTTCCTTCACGATACAGCAAGTATTCCGTAACGTGGAAGCCTATCACTTCATCTTCCAGTTCTTTCCAGGCTCTTTCGCCGGTAAGCTGGCCTTCCGTCAGGCCTATTTCCTTTTTAATTTCTTCCAGTTCCAACGGCCACGAATCGATGTGCGCATCAATATTCAGGTAGTCTTCACTTACCGGGCCAAAAAGGAATGCTTCGCTAAGTTCCCATTGTATACGGGCTTTTAACCATGCAGCCGCAGCGCTTTCCATATTGGCGTCGGTAACATTTTCTTTCAGCGCCTGATTGGTTGCACGCATTTCCAATGCCGCGTCTGCCAACGCTTTATAAGTAGGTATCACGGTTGTATTAACATACGACTTCAGAATATTTCCATACATCTCATCCCTGTTTTCCACAACCGGGTCATCATCGTCGTCATCACTGCAAGAAGTAAAATTTACGACCATAAGTATTACGGCCAGCGTAAACATACATTTAAGTAAATACTTTTTCATAACTGTTTATTATTAAAGAATTTGTGATCCGTTAATTTCCGAATAATCCGGAATAAGCAACACCTGCTGAAACGGCAGGTTCGTCATTATAAGGAGCTTTAAACTTCCTCATCATATATTCGGCCTTTACAACCAGCCCCTTCATCGGGAAATAATTAATTCCGCCGGATAATATCTTTCTATCCGTCCAACCTTTAGGCGTGATCTTTGACGAAGTTTTATACATCGAATCATAAAAACCATAATGCGCATATACATAGAGTTTAGCCTCTTTATCTTTACGATTGGGAAAAAAAGATAACACATTGTATCCTGCTTCCACATACCAGCTCAGTACATCCGAAGCCACATCCGTTCCCGGCGACGGGCTTGCATTAGGCATCTTTTTATTAATCATGGAAATATCGTACGAATCGCCTAAATGTCCATACAATATATTTGCGCGCGCCAGGATATTATTGTCATCATACGCCGCATCGACGGATCCAATGCTTACAGCCCCTTTCACATTCTCATAACGTTCTTGTTTCAAGGTGTTCTGCGCGCTATATCCGTAATAGCCGCTTACTCCCGTCCGCAAGCCTTTTACCGAATAATTATCGATTCGCACGGCTCCGGCGTAACGGTTGGCTATTTTAAACTCATAGGGTGAAACAGCGCCTCCGTTTATCCAATTGGCATTATTAAAACGTTCGGCGTCCAAACCTGCCACAAGCATTGCTTCATAACGCCACTGCCTTGTCTGTCCCCAAAAACTGAAGCCCGTTTCATGCCAGGTACAGGGAATGACGGATGATTCTTCTTCGGGACGCAGCACAGAAAAGAACTCCGTAGGCATATGATACATATTGGTTAACCCGATAGGAACGATAATATGCCCCATCCTTAAATTAGCAGTTTGAGAGAAAGCCTTTTCAATCCAGAACTGTTCAAGCGCAATTTCGCCTCCTTTTTCTATTTCAGTTTCATATTCTCCGGTTTCTGAGTTTTCTATTTCATAAGTAGCGCCCGTGCCGCCATGTTCAAATTCAATTTCTGTAGACATTTTCCAGCCTTTCCCGAACTCATAACTCATATACAATACGACATGAGGAAGGTCGAACCTGCCATGATTCCCGTCTTTATGCCTTTCCGGATACTTATACCTTTCAACATTATCGGTATAAAACATTCGCTGCAAAGCTACTTCGCCATAACCGCCAAACAAAAAACGAGGATTTTTGGGAGATTTTCCAATCTCATGAATCTTTACATCATTTGTACCCTGAGCATTCGCTTCGCCAACAACTCCAATCAGACAAAAGATAATCCCGAAAATATAAAAAGTAAGAATTTGCTTCATTTTACAAAGAGACTTGGTTAATAATTATGAATTACGACGCCATAAATAGATTCTACAAAAGTATTTTTGTCTGTCAGATAACGCAATACCTATATATGGCTATTCTTTGCCTTTTGAATACCTATATATTGTTAGCGTCCCGGATTATCCTTCCGAATAGCGCCTTCAGCGAGAAAAAGAAGACCATTAAAACAAACGCTTCTGTCATTGGCATTGCTAACTATATATAGATTTCATGTAGATTTAGAATTGTATATATCTGATTTTCAATGGTATTATTTCAATTAGAATATCAAGAACTATATTTAATTAGCAATGCCCTGTCATTTTGCTATCTTGTCATTCTGTTCTTTCGAAGCTTCCATCAGAATAAAAGCAACAGATTTCTTGCGCCGGAGATTTGGATTGTAAAAAAAAATGTCTACTTTTGCAGCCGGGTAAGTCCTGCACGGCATGCTCCCTCGGAACTCCCCCAGGGCTTGACCGCAGCAAGGGTACTTGGTTGTAGCGGCGCGATGTAGTAAGCTTACCCATTTGCCTCTTTAGCTCAGTTGGCCAGAGCACGTGATTTGTAATCTCGGGGTCGTTGGTTCGAATCCGACAAGAGGCTCGAAAAAAGAAAAGGAAATCATCCTTATAACTCCTTATCCCGAACTCAGGTTCACAGGGGTCGAGCCACTCGCCAGCATTGGAAATTCCTGCTTTTTCAAACCGGTGAATGGACTCCTTGCCATCCAAGTCAATAAAGTACCCCGTCTAAATCAAATACGATATTTTTTTCATTAACTCAATTTATGAATTACTAAGCCCGAACGTAATTTGGGCTCAAACCAGGTTGTTTTCGGAGGCATGATATTTCCGGTATCGGCAATCGTTATTAATTGCTTCATCGATACGGGATATAGCGCCAAAGCTACCTTCATCTCGCCACTGTCTACACGGCGTTTCAACTCTTCCAGTCCACGGATACCGCCTACAAAGTCAATACGTTTATCCGATCGCAAATCTTTAATTCCCAGTATTTCATCCAATATCAGGTTGGAAGAAATGGTTACATCCAATACGCCAATCGGGTCGTTATCATTATAGGTTCCCGGTTTAGCCGTCAGCGAATACCATTTACCGCCCAGGTAAAGTGAAAAGTTATGCAGGGCGTCCGGTTTATAGACGTCCGTTCCTTTTTCTTCTACGGTAAAGCGTTTCGTGAGCTTATCCAGAAATTCAGTCTCTGACAGGCCGTTCAAATCTTTTACCACCCGGTTATAATCGATAATGGTTAATTGATTGGCCGGGAAGCAAACGGCCATGAAGTAATTGTATTCCTCATCGCCTTTATGGTACGGATTTTGTTTGGCTTTTTCTGCTCCTACCAGCGCTGCGGCAGCCGAACGATGATGGCCGTCGGCAATATATAACGCCGGTATCCGGGCGAAAATATCTGTGATGCGGAAAATATCCTTATCATCATCAATCAGCCAGAAGGTATGCCCGAAGCCATCCGGTTCGGCTACAAAATCATATTCCGGCGTTTTTGCCGTATATTTCTCTACGATAGCGTTTAATTCCGGATTATCAGGGTAAGCAAAGAATACAGGTTCAATATTTGCATTATTTATATATACATGCTTCATCCGGTCTTCTTCCTTATCGCGACGGGTAAGTTCATGCTTTTTGATTTTGCCTGTCATATAATCGTCTACACAGGCACAAACCGCCAAACCGTATTGTGTACGCCCGTTCATGGTTTGGGCATAGACATAGTATAATTCTTTATTATCCTCTACCAACCAGCTTTCATCTTGAAATTTCTGAAAATTCCCGGCTGCTTTTTCATATACTTCCGGATCGTGTTCGTCTGTTCCGGCCGGGAAATCTATCTCCGGTTTGATAATGTGATAAAGCGACTTCTCATTATTACCGGCTTCTCTCCTCGCCTCTTCTGAGTTTAATACATCATACGGGCGCGAAGCGACTTGTTCAACCAGATGTTTTGGCGGGCGTAATCCTTTGAAAGGTTTTATTTTCATGCTTCTTACTAATTAGTTAACACGGAACTTTTCGTTTCCGTTTTGAATAAAATCTACAATTTGTCTGGCGGCGGCAATACCGGCGTTGATGTTTGCTTCGGCTGTTTGTGCACCCATTTTCCTGGGCGTAGAAAAATAACGGCCGGCGTACTTAGCGGCAAGTTCGCCGTCGATTGCCGGTTTGATGTCGCCTATGTATTTAAAGTCGGGACGTTCTTCCAGCATTTTGGCTAATCCGGCTTCGTCTATTACTTCTTTACGCGCCGTATTGATAACGATTGCATTCTTTGGCATCTTATTCATCAGGTCAAAATTGATTGAACCTTTTGTTTCGGCAGTTGCCGGAATATGAAGCGATACAATCTGGCAGGTTTCAAATAATTCCTTTGCGGAAGCAACCGATTTCACGCCGTCCTTTTCAATTGCGGTTGCCGGCGTATAGGCATCATACGCATATATATCCATATCAAAGCCTTTGGCGATACTAGCTACATTACGCCCTACATTGCCGTATGCCAGAATACCCAGTTTCTTGCCTTTCAGTTCCCAACCCGATGCGCCGTTAAAGAAACCGCGGGCGCCATATACCAGCATGCCAAATACCAATTCGGCCACGGCATTGGCGTTTTGCCCCGGCGTGTTCATCACTACTACCCCGTTGGCCGTTGCTGCCTCCAAGTCTATATTATCGTATCCCGCACCTGCACGAACAACTATTTTTACCTGCTTAGCAGCGTCTAATACCTCTTTATCAATGATATCGCTGCGAATAATAATCGCATCGGCGTCTTTTACCGCATCCAGCAATTGTACTTTCTCCGTATATTTCTCCAACAGTGCAAACTCCATGCCGGCGCTTTCTGCTACTTCGCGAATACCTTTCACAGTTATCGTTGCGAAAGGTTTATCTGTTGCTACCAGTATCTTTGCCATATCAATGCCGTTTTTCAAATTCTTTCATACAGGTAATCAATGCCTCTACGCTACTTTTCGGCATTGCATTATATAAGGAAGCGCGAAATCCGCCTACCGAACGATGGCCTTTTATACCTACCATGCCGGCGGCGGCGGCAAAAGAGGCAAAATCGGCTTCCAGTTCTTTGTATTCATCATTCATGATGAAGCAAACATTCATAATAGAGCGGTCTTCAACAGCTACTGTTCCTTTGAATAATTTATTGCGGTCTATTTCATCATATAAGATGGCCGCCTTGTCCAGGTTTATCTTTTCTATCGCTTTCACGCCGCCCTGTTCCTTATACCATTTTAAGGTTTGCAGCGCAGCATAGACAGGAAGCACGGGAGGCGTATTGAACATGGATTCTTTTTTAATATGCGTACGATAGTCGAGCATGGTGGGAATGGCGCGCGCTACATGTCCTAAAGCGTCTTCACGCACAATGATCAGCGTTACGCCTGCCGGAGCTAAATTCTTTTGTGCGCCGGCATAGATTATATCATATTTGGAAACGTCTACCGGACGTGAAAATATATCCGACGACATATCGCAAACCATACGCAGTTTCACATCCGGGTCATAACGCATTTCCGTACCGTAGATCGTATTGTTGGATGTGAAATGGAAATAATCGGCGTCTTCCGGTATCGTATACTCTTTAGGTATATACGTGTAATTCGCTTCTTTGGAAGAGGCTACGACGTCTACTTCGCCAAATAGTTTCGCTTCTTTAATGGCATTCGAAGCCCAAGTACCCGTATCCAGGTAAGCGGCTTTTTTCGCTAACAAATTATAAGGAACCATACAGAATTGAAGGCTGGCTCCCCCTCCTAAAAATACGACTTCGTAACCGGAGGGTACATCCAACAGTTCCTTTATCATAGCGCGGGCTTCGTCGGATACGGCAATAAATTCTTTACTCCGGTGAGATATTTCAAGGATCGATAATCCCATACCAGCAAAATTTTCTACTGCTGCTGCGGTGTTTTTTATCGTAAACTCGCTCAAAATAGAAGGCCCTGCATAAAAATTATACTTCTTCATACCTATATCTTTTAATAAATTATTATATATAATGAATGTCTATTATCTACTATTACTGTTTACTGTCTAATATCTGTTTCCCCATAAACGCCTCATGTGATCGATAAGCTTCTGTTCCGCCGGATTGGGTTGGCCTATCCATATCCTTTCGTTCAGAAGCTCAGGCGGCAGGAAATCCTGTTTTACAAAATTGTTTTCATAACTATGAGCGTATTTATACTCTTTGCCGTAATCAAGTTCTTTCATCAATTTAGTCGGAGCGTTCCTCAAGTGCAACGGAACAGGCAGGTTACCTGTTCTGTTTACCAGATCTAATGCGCCATCGATAGCCATATAGGCCGAATTACTTTTCGGGCTGGTTGCCAAGTAAACGGTGGCCTCCGCCAGAATAATCCGTCCTTCGGGCCATCCGATTTTCTTTAAGGCTTCGAAACAGGCATTCGCCAATAATAAAGCATTCGGATTCGCCAATCCGATATCTTCAGCCGCAGAAATAACCAACCGGCGGGCAATAAACTCCGGGTCTTCGCCACCGGCCACCATACGGGCTAACCAGTAAATAGCAGCATCGGGGTCGCTTCCCCTGATTGATTTGATAAAAGCAGATATTATATCGTAATGCATCTCTCCGTTTTTATCATAAGCGGCCGGATTTTCCTGTAAACGCTCTACTACTTTCTCATCGGTTATTTCTATGGTATTATTTCCTTCTTCGGCGCCTGTCACAAGCTCCAGAATATTCAACAACTTGCGGGCGTCTCCTCCCGAGTAGCGTAATATGGCGTTTATTTCCGTCAGAATAATCTCTTTTTCTTTCAATAAGGCATCTTCGCTAATCGCTTTATTCAACAACTTCAATAAATCTTCTTTATCCAACGGCTTCAGCACATATATCTGACAGCGCGACAACAACGGGCGGATTACCTCAAATGACGGGTTTTCCGTCGTAGCGCCGATTAAGGTAACGACTCCCGTTTCAACGGCTCCCAGCAATGAATCCTGTTGCGATTTACTGAAACGATGAATCTCGTCAATAAACAGAATCGGAGAGGTTGCATTAAAAAAGCGGTTACTCTTCGCCTTGTCTATCGCCTCCCTTACATCTTTTACGCCGGAACTGATAGCGCTTAAGGTATAGAACGGAGCTTCGAGTTTATTCGAGATGATCTGCGCCAGCGTAGTCTTCCCTACTCCCGGAGGCCCCCATAAAATAAAAGAAGGAACCCTCCCCGCATCAATCATCTTACGCAATACGGCTCCTTGCCCTACTAAATGCTTTTGTCCAATGTAATCATCCAGCGTTTTCGGACGCATCCTTTCCGCTAAAGGTTGGTTCATCATTTCGCAAAAATGGGATTTAGTCCTAATGCACGTATGTAATTTTCATTAACAATACAATTTTCGAATTTACAATTTTCGATAAAATCCAATAATGCCTTTCGGATAACAGCCTGATCCGGCCGTACATCGCGGATTTCCTTGTACGTCCCACGAGGCGCTTCGGTAAAAGCGACAACCAAATCCCAGTTATCAGGGGCTTCCACCGATATAAAAGAAGAGCCTTGCATCTTCTTATACGGCCAGAATGTCCAACCGATATTGTTGTCTTTCATTACTGCACAAAAATCAGACATCCATTGATCGGTATTATGCCCTATTTCTCCCATATACATAGGCCTGTTTACTTTATTTCGGAACTCGATGAAACTTCTGATAGCCTCTGCTGTGGCCTCGCCTCCATACCGGTGGCAGGTATACATTATATTATTATCGAAAGAGGCGTCCGGCGTAAGTGGTTTGAAATTACTGTTCCATTGCGAACCGCCTAACAATATCACATGATTCGGGTCTGCTTCACGTATAGCCGCGATTGTCCGTTTGTACAACGGTTCCAGCCTGGCGTTGAGTTCTTCTACATCCGTAAAATACGGGGCGACAGGCTCATTCATCAATTCATAGCCTAAAATAACCGGTTCGTTCTTATAATAAGCGGCAATCTTTGCCCAGATATCCACAAATTTCTTTTGAGACATTTCGCTGTCAAATAGCCAAGGATACCCGTAGCTGTCGTCTATATTATCGCCCGTTTGCCCGCCCGGCGCATCGTGCATATCCAAAATCAGGTACAAACCGGCTTCCCTGCACCAGCTAACCAATGAATCAACCCGCTGAAAGCCATCCTGAGCAACCGTCAACCCCAAATAATCTTCATCCGTAAACAATTTATAATGAAAAGGAAGACGTATTGTATTGCAGCCCGCTGATTTCAGAAACAGTATATCGCCCTTTGTAACATAGTTATCCTTATATTGTTTCCAGAATTCATCAACAAAGTCAGGCCCGGCCATTTGACAAAAAGCATCGTGAATAGCCCGTGCCGAATTAGCGCGGCTAAACCGGAACATATACCCTTCCGGATTCAACCAGTTACCTAAATTAGTACCGCATATTAGTAATTTTTGCCCATCAGGAGTCATTAAATCAGGCCCATTTACACGTACAAAAGACTCTGCGGGAAGTAAACTTTCCCTATTCTCCTTTTCTTCTTTTGGATTGCAACCCAAAAGAATCAGGCACAAAGCAGATAGTAAGGTTAAAGACTTTTTAAACATATCAGAATAAATTTCACAACATGAGACGCAAAGATAGGAATATTTATCAAATAAACTACAAATTCATCACCAGGGCAACCGCACCAAATTTTCAAGAGTGTTGAATTCCCCTGCTAAACGATACTTTTTCACCTTTCCTTTCAGCTTCCAGTTTTGTTACAAAGGATTGGTTTACAGAATGAAATCCTGAAAGAAGACGAAAGAAGACCTTTCAGCTTCCTT
>JAITRG010000280.1 GCA_031288515.1 Tannerellaceae bacterium | reverse complement strand
CCAATTCCCCTCTGTCCGCACAAAACGCCCGTTAGCTGAAAACGCAGATTCCTTAAAATCTCTCAGCCAATAGGCCTTAACGGTAGCCTGTTGTAAAACGGCCCGGCTTCCCTTCCTTCTCCTTTTTTCCGTCCGGCCTTGTATCCTTTCTTCTCTTTTTAATGTGATAAAGTAGGATTAGTCAGGCCTGTAAAGCAACGTTTTTACCTGAAGGGTATAAAATGTTATCTATTGGGTTTTTAACAAATGATACAATTTTGAAAGTAAAAAATACATTCTTTTGCGGGCAATAACAAAACCGCCCCCTTTCCTTTACATTAGTTATCCTATAGTTGCTCGGCGGATATTTACTTTTGATGTGTGGCTGTTAGCAAGTTAATGCTATACGCAAGTGTTAGCCTTATTTTAATGTTATACGCAAGTGTTAGCCTTACTCCTTACTGATAGTAATTGCTAAATATTTATCAACTTAAATCAACTCTTTATGGAAGAAAGATGTAGTACATTTTCTTTTCGAGAATTACCCTTAAAGCTTAACCGGCTTGTAATTATTGCGGCCTTGCTGGCGCTTAATTGTCTTGCGGCGATGGCGCAGACAAGCGTCAGGGTAACCGGTGTGGTAACTTCGGATGCGGATGCTTTGCCCCTGATTGGGGTAAACGTAGTGCAACGGGGGACTGCGAACGGTACGGTTACCGATTTTGACGGAAATTTTGAATTAACGGTCCCGGTTAATTCGCAACTTGAATTTTCTTATATTGGTTTTCTAAACCAGCAGTTGACCGTGACTGCCGGCAGGACCCGATATAATGTGGTTTTAAAAGAAGACTCCCAGTCATTGGACGAGGTAGTGGTGATAGGTTACGGCGTACAGAAAAAGAAATTGGTAACCGGTTCTACGATACAGGTTAGCGGGGAAGACCTTCAGCGATTAAGTACGACTTCGGTCTTAACAGCTCTGCAAAGCCAGACGCCCGGAGTAAATATTACACAGAATTCGGGGCAGCCGGGCGAAGGCTTTAAAGTAAATATCCGCGGTATCGGTACGATTGGAGATTCAAAGCCTTTGTATGTGATTGACGGTATCAGCGGCGGCGATATCAATTTATTGAACCCTTCGGATATTGAATCGGTAGATGTATTGAAAGACGCCGCTTCGAGCGCTATCTATGGTTCGCGCGCCGCCAATGGCGTGATACTGGTTACTACCAGACAGGGAAAAGCCGGAAAGCTTCAGCTTACGTACGATGGATACTTTGGCGTTCAGAATCCTTACCGGATGCCGGCTTTGCTGAATGCCCGCGAATATATGGCTATTCAGGATGAAACGCGCTTCAATGAAGGGAACGGCGTTTATAACTGGGAAAACGAAATACCGAAGTATCTTTACGACAGGGTGATGGATGGCAGTTGGAATGGCGTTAACTGGGCGGAAGAGTTTCGCAACAAGGATGCTATGAAGCAAGATCATGCCATCAACCTGGCAGGAGGCAGCGATGTGTCGAAATTCTCAATGGGTTTCTCTTATACCAACCAGGAAGGTATTTTAGGACAACCCACGGCTACCGATTATACCCGTTATACCGCGCGTATTAATTCAGACCATGTGGTATTAAAGGCGGGAGACAGGGAGATATTGAAAATAGGCGAAACCCTTACATTCACCCATCACTCAAGAAGCGGGTCGCAGGGAACCGGCAATATTTACTGGAACGACTTCCATAATATGCTGGGCGCTACTCCGCTATTGCCGGTTTATAATTCGGAAGGCGGCTGGTACAGCCAGAAAGATAAATCGGCCGAAGGCTGGAATCTGCAAGGTTCGATAGGCAACCCGCTCGCCGATTATGCGCTGGGAAGCCGTTCGATGAACCACAACAGGAATTACGGGTTGCGTTCAAGCGCTTACATTGAAATACAGCCGGTAAAGAACTTGCGCCTCCGTTCTACATTTGCTTATAACAGAAGTTCCAGTACTTCGCGCAGCTATAATGGAAAACGCGAATTATCAACTACGACGAATGTGGTATTAGACGGCGTAAGCCAAAGCGCCAGCGCCGGGTACGACGTATTGTGGAATAACACCGTCAATTATACGTTCGATATAAACAAAGAGCATTCATTTAACCTGTTGCTTGGCCAGGAAATGATTAAATCGGGTATGGGGATTAACCTGGAATTGGCCACCAACCGCTCATCCTATCCCGGACTGTTCAAGTATGCGTATATAAATAATACAACGCCGATCAGCTTCAATGAAATAACGACCAAGAAGGGCGAACCGTGGGGCATGGGCCGGATGGCCTCTTTCTTCGGCCGTATGGATTATAACTACAAGGAAACGTATATGGCCACAGTAGTGCTTCGCGCCGACGGTTCTTCCAAGTTTACGCGCGGCAAACGCTGGGGATACTTCCCCTCCGTATCGGCCGGCTGGATTGTAAGCAATGAGGCGTTTATGGAACCTCTTACGGACAGTTGGCTGAATTACCTGAAAATCCGCCCGAGCTGGGGGCAGAACGGTAATAATTCGATTGACGATTTCCAATACCTTGCTACGATAGCGATGGACGACAGGAACGCTTATTATTTCGGCGAATCGAAAGAGTCTCCCACGCAGGGCGCCTATGCGGATATCCTGCCCAACTCGGACGTAACGTGGGAAACATCCCAGTCTATCGATATCGGGATAGACGCCCGGCTGTTAAATTCGCGACTGGGTATTGTTTTCGACTGGTTCAGGAAAGACACGAAAAACTGGCTGGTAAGAGCGCCGCAGTTAGCGTCTTACGGAACAGGGGCCCCTTATATCAATGGAGGCGATATCCGCAACCAGGGGATTGAAGCGGGCTTGAACTGGAACGATAATATCGGCGAATTCACTTACGGGATCAATCTGAACTTCTCGCAGATTAAGAATGAAGTAACCCGGATAGCCAACGGCGAAGGCATCATACACGGCCCGGCCAATGTATTAAGCCAGGGGACTACCGAAATGTTCCGTGCCGAAGTAGGCAAACCCATCGGATTCTTCTGGGGATACAAAACGGAAGGTATATTCCAGAACCAGGAACAGATAGACGCTTACCGCGCAGCTGGCAAGGGCGTACTGGATACGGCCCAGCCGGGCGACGTCATTTTTGCCGATACAAATATCGACCACGGTATTTCGGACGCCGATAAGGTAATGATCGGAAATCCGTTCCCCGATTTCGGAGGCGGCCTGACGCTTACCTTCGGCTACAGGGGGTTCGACCTGCTGGCTACGGCGTATGGCAGCTTCGGGCAGCAGATAGCCAAATCATACCGTTCGTTTGCCGACAGCCCTCTCCAGAATTATACCACGGATATTTTTGGACGCTGGCACGGGGAAGGAACGTCCGACCGGCTGCCCCGTTTAACGTCCGGCAGCCATACCAACTGGCAGTATATCTCGGACATATACATAGAAGACGCCGATTTTATAAAGATGCAGAACATAACGCTGGGATACGACTTCAAACGCCTGTTCCCCAGGATGCCGTTAGGGCAGGCCCGCCTCTATGTGTCGGCGCAGAATCTGTTTACGGTTACAGGTTATTCCGGTTTAGACCCCGAAGTAGGGTACAACTATAGCGATAATGACGGCGATTATACCTGGTCGAGGGGTATAGACTTGGGCTTTTATCCAAGCCCGCGAACGTATTTGGTTGGCGTACAACTTAAATTTTAACAGACAGTAATGGATATGAAAAAGATATTATATTTTGTTGCAGCTACATTCTTATGTTTAAGCTGTGAAGATTATCTGGATACGGATAATCTGACCAAGAAGGATACAACGAGTTTCCCCCTGTCGGCCGAAGACGCCGACCAAATGATAACGGGTATCTATTCTACGCTGAGTATGGCTATCTCTAACCCGCAAACGTCTTATTTCTATGCTGCCGAACTGGCGTCGGACGAACGGTTTGGCGGCGGGGGCGAGAATGATAAGTTAATGCAGGCCATCGATAAACTGATGAACTCGGAACCCGATATGTTCAAAACGTTCTGGGAAGCCCGTTATAAGGGCGTTTTCCGCGCCAACATGGCTTTGGAAACGCTTGACAACTGCGATGTGGATGAAGCTACCTTAAATAAATACAAAGGCGAGGCTCATTTCCTCCGCGCATTCTTCCTGCATGAATTAACGGAAATGTTTGGCGAAATACCCCTGGCGCTTTCTACCGAGCCGGTGAATCTTCCGCGTACGGAAGCCGATCTGGTATACGGACAGATAGCTTATGATTTGAAGCAGGCCATCAGTTTGCTGCCGGCCGTCAGATACAATACGGTAGAATCCGGCCATGCTACCAAATGGGCGGCCGAGGCGCTGATGGCGCGCGTATACCTGTTTTATACCGGCTTCTATAATAAAACGGAGCTTCCGCTGGGCGACGGGCTGGGCGAAAATGCCGGGAGCGTGGCAAAAGCGGAAGTTATCTCCTGGGTAGACGACTGCATTGCCAATAGCGGCCACGGACTGATAGATGATTTCCGCAGGATATGGGCTTATTCCAATAAATTTACCGCGCCGGAATACGATTTTGTGAAAGACCTGGCAGACGCAGGCAAAACATGGGCGCTTGACGGAAATGAAAACCAGGAACATGTATTTGCAGTAAAATGTTCGAAAATGGCTGATTGGGGAACCATTACCGGCTATTCAAACCAGTACCTGATTCATTTCGGCCTGCGTGCGGACAACGGCGGCGAAGACACCTTCCCCTTTGGCGTGGGTTGGGGCGCCGGGCCGGTAAACCCGACGCTTTGGACAGACTGGGAAAAAGCGGAGCCGAACGACATTCGCCGCAAAGCCTCTATCCTGGATGTGTCGGCAGAGAGTAAGGCGTTTATTTTCGGCGCAGACAAACAGGTGGAAGAAGCCGGCTTCTGGCAGAAGAAATTCATAGGCGTACGTGCGCACGATGGAGACGGGACATTAAAAAACACCTTTGCCACCCTGCAATGGGGCCGGGATGACGATAACTTCCAGCTTGGGCACGTGCAGGATTTGCCTGTCATCCGCTTTGCCGACGTATTGCTGATGCAGTCCGAACTGAAGGGCGACGCCGACGGGATGAATAAAATCCGCGCCCGTGCAGGCCTGCCCTCCAAATCGTATTCGGTTGAAGCCATCAAGAACGAAAGGCGGTTTGAGCTGGCTTTCGAAGGCCGCCGCTGGGCAGACATCCGCCGCTGGGGCGACGCTGCCGCTCTCCTGGCCAGGCAGCAGGGAGTAGCTGTTTACAACAGGGGCCTGCCCGATGTGATGAAGGCTTTCGGAACAGGCTATGCCAAACGGTATGAAGAAACGAAGGGCTTCTTCCCCCTGCCTGCCTCCGAAATAGATTTGTCGGAAGGCGTACTCACGCAAACGGCCGGCTGGGGAGATGCGTCGGCCGAATACCCGGGATGGTAATAAACGTTTAATAATAAAAATCGGAAAAAACAATATGAATAAATCAATCCTGTATTCTGTTTTGATGGGCCTGGCGCTTTTGGTAGCCTGCGACCCGGTAGAAAGCAGAGACGAAATGACAGGCGCCATCACGGCCGAGCAACTGAATATTTCGGTTACGCCCGAAGTGGTGGATGGCGTAAAGTCTAATAAACTGATATTGGAGAATCGCAGCCCGGTGCTTTCTTTTTGGAACTATGGCACAGGGACGTCTGCCAAAGCGTACGACGAAGTGTTGGTTACCTCTGTGGGCGATATTGAAGTAATCTTCACGGGCCGCAACGGAGACGGCTCTACGGTTAGCAAAACGGTTACCGTTAATGTAGAATCCATTATATACGAAGTAACCGGCATGGATAAATTTATCGGCAGCGGTTCGAAGACATGGGTGTTCGACGCCTTTACCGATAACAACCACCCGTATGGCATCGGCGGCGTAGGGGATAAATCGGCCACCTGGTGGGGGCCCGAATATGGCGAATTTGACGAATGGGACGCTTCCATCACCTTCTCGCTTGACGGAGGAGCCATCTTTACCAAGACGCTGAGCGACGGAACCAGTCAGAAAGGCTCGTTCTCCTTCAACCTTGCAAAGAAGGTAACCAACTGGTCGCAAGGTATCCTGTCTCTCAAAGGCGCCACCATCCCGAATGCCTATTCGGTAAACAATAAGGCGGGCGAAGCCTATGACTTCTATATCCTCGAACTGGAAGACGACCTGCTGGTACTTGCCAACGTAACCGGCAACGGCGTGCCGGACAATCCCTCGGGCGAAGCCAATTTCTGGGTATTCCGCCCCGAAGGCTACACCGCCTTCGACGACTCCGAATTTATAGCGGCCCTTACCGGCGGCTCGGAAAAAACCTGGGGATGGGGAACCAATAAAGAAGCCTTGGGTAATAATGCCGTATATGTCGGCGGCCCGGGCTGGTGGGTATTGCCGAGGGATGGAAGCATTGACGACCAGGCTCCCGGCGAAGGCACGGGCGCAACGATGGTATTCACCGCCGACGGCACGCTGAAAACAAACCGCAACAACGGCACGTCCGCCGAAGGAACGTTCAGCATAAAAGCCCCTAAAGGCGGCCCCGAAGGCTGGTCGAAAGCCACCTTAAAGACGTCTGACGTGGCCGTTCTGTGCGGTATCGCCTTCAACGAAGGCAACGGCCCCGTCAACGAATACCAGATACTCTCGATAGACGACTCCAAAATAACCCTCGCCAATATGCAGCAAGACGAAAGCGCAGGCTGGTACTGGGTGTTCACCGCCGAATAACGTAAGGCATACCGTTTACCTCAAAGAGGGCGAATCGCCGGAAGGGCGGTTCGCCCTCTTTTCTCATGGAGAAACATGCCCTCTTTTTTCTTCATGGGGAAACATGCCCTCTTTCTTCATGGGGAAACATGCCCTCTTTTTTCATGGGGAAACATGCCCCCTTTTCGGAATAATATCGGATTATATGATGGTCTCCGTAAAATATTTACGTATATTTACGCGGCAATTAATTAATAAAAAACCGAACAGGTATGAAAGTCATCAGAATCGCATTGAATCATCTCCACAATGAAGAATGGTTTGAATTTGTTACCAAATTTCAGGAACTCGTAGAGCGCTTCGGCCGGGATACGATTGGTATAAAGGATTTATACAAGCTGTTCACCCCGCTTTGCCTTAAGGTAGACGCTTTGCTGGTGGTATTGCGCAAGAGCGTTTACACCAAAGAGATGGAAGAGGCCGACAAAGAGCGCGACGATTTGTTCCGCGGGTTTTTCGGCGTGACCAAAGGCATGCAACGCCAGCCCACAGCCGCCAAGCAGGAAGCCGCCGAAAGGCTGTACAACCTGCTGGAGGGATACCGCAAAGCCATTCTGGACGCTAATTACGAAGCCGAATCGGCCGCTATCCACAACCTGCTGCAAGACCTTACCGAAAGCTATAAGGCCGACGTTACGCTGCTGGCGCTTACCGATTGGGTAACGGCGATAGACCAGGCCGAACGGCATTTCCTTACCTTCGACGCCAAACGCACCGAAGAGAGCGTAGCCAAGCCCAAGGAAAACCTGAAACTGTTCCGCCGCAAAGCCGACGTTTTGTATAATGCGATAACCAACGTACTGGATGCGCGGCTGCTGGCCGACGGACTGGGCGGCGACGTCGTGGTAGACCCGAGCGATCTGGACGATGAAATACACTTCGAAGACGAAGAAGGCTCTCACGAATTTCACGGAAACGTAGTATATAATTTCGTAATAGCGTGGAACGAAACCGTAAAACGATACCGCAACATCCTCTCGCAGCGAGCCGGCCGGCGGGCGGCCAAAGACAATGAAAGCGGCGTAGCGGAATCCTGATTTCCGCCGGAGATAAAACAGCGACGGGCGGTCGTGCTTCATTTGAGGCAAGGCCGCCCGTCTTTTTTTTCGTCCGGGCGCAAATTGCGCTTTGGCGCCGGCAGTTCTTTTCGCCAAAGCGCAAATTACGCTTTTCCGCCGACGGTTCCCGGCGTCCGGGCGCAAATTACGCTTTTCCGCCGATGGTTCCCGGCGTCCGGGCGCAAATTACGCTTTTCCGCCGACGGTTCCCGGCGTCCGGGCGTAAATTACGCTTTTCCGCCGACGGTTCCCGGCGTCCGGGCGCAAATTGCGAAAAGCCCCAAAAAACACGCGGCATCCGGGTATTCTTACTGAAACTTCCCCTATATTTGCAGGAATAGAAACAAATAAGCTTGCCAAATGGAAAAACAACTGCTATATGCCTCCCGCGCGCTTTCAATACTCTTTGGGTTGATTGTATTTGTGTTTTTCGGTTATTATTATCCTTACCATCTGGCCTATCAGGAGCAGTTCCAACTGTTTCTGTTTACGCCCGGCTACCTGGCCGAAACCGTCTCCGTGCCGGGAGGCCCGGCCGTGTACGTGGCCCGGTTCCTCACGCAGTTCTACTACGTCCCGTGGCAGGGAGCGGCCGTTATAGCCCTGTCGCTTACGGGGATTCAGCGGTTGATGCTCGGCGTCGCGCGGGCCTTTGGCGGCAAACCGGCCCTGTTTCCGCTCTCGTTCCTGCCCTCGCTCTTTTACTGGATACTGTTGTGCGACGAGCATTATATGCTCGCAGGCGTTGTGGCTTTAACCGGTGCGCTGGCCGTTGTGCGGTTGTATGTTTCTGTCGGGAGAAAAGCCTTGCGGGCCGTTTGCCTCTTCGCGGCGCTCCCGCCGCTGTATTGGTTTGCCGGAGGAGCCTGCCTTGTTCTGGCCCTGTCGGGTATCTTTTGGGAAATGAAAAAAGGGGCGTACGCCAGGCGGCAGCTTATCGGTTTGGCAATGGGATGCCTGGCGCTCATGATATCCTTTCCGCTGCTGGCTAAAGCCTTGCTGGCGCAATACCCGCTGTCGAGGCTGTGGACGGGCGCCGGCTATTACCGTTTTCAAACGGTCTTCCCGTCTACCCTCTTGCTTCTTTGGCTGCTGACAGGTATGCTGCCCGTATTATTCCGCTGCCTGCCGGCCGCATCCAAAGCAAAAGCGGCCTGGACAGGGGCAGGAATCATGCTGGCCGCTTTAATCGTTATTACCTGCCGGGGAATCGCTGAAACGTCCGACTGGCAGAAGGAGGAAGCGATGGCCTACGATTATCATGCCCGCCGCCGGCAATGGGGCGACATTATCCGGATGGCCGGTAAGAAAGCCCCCGCTACGCCCCTGCCCGTCGCCCTGCTGAATCTTTCGTTATGCAAACAGGGCAGGATGGCCGACGATATGTTCCGCTATTTTCAGAATGGGCCGGAAGGGCTGTTGCCTTCCTTCGTCCGCGACTTTACGATGCCCATGATGGCCGGGGAGGTTTATTACCACCTGGGATTTGTTAATACAGCCCAGCGTTTCGCTTTCGAAGCGATGGAAGCCATCCCCGATTATCAGAAAAGCGCGCGCGCCATAAAACGCCTGGCCGAAACCAACCTGATAAACGGCGAATATGCCGTTACCCGTAAATACCTGCAAATTCTCCGCCATACATTATATTACAGTAAATGGGCGGCACAAACGCTGGCCCTCCTGGAAGACGAAGAAAAGATAGCCGCCAGCCCCGAATGGCATACGTTGCGCGCCTGCCGCACCCGAACCGCTTTCCTTTTCAGCGAACAGGAAAAAAGCCAGATGCTGGGCGTCCTCCTCCAGCAAAACCCTGCCAACCGGATGGCCTATGAATACCTGATGGCCTATTGCCTGCTGACAAAAGATTTGCAGCATTTCTACAGCTATTACCCCTTGGGAAAAGAAACAGCCTGCCGGCAAATCCCTCTCAGCTACCAGGAAGCGTTAATCTACCTGTGGGGCCTCTCGAACGACAACCCGTCAACAATCCCATACCCAATAAGCAATGAAGTAAAGCGAAGAGTACAGGAATACGGAAAGATATACACAAGCTATCCGCATTCGGAACCAATGCTCCGCCCTCAATACGCCGACACTTACTGGTATTACCTCCATTTCAGAAAATAAAAAAAAGAAAAACAATGAAACATATAATCCTGCCGCCGTCCCTGCCGTCTCTG
>JAITRG010000279.1 GCA_031288515.1 Tannerellaceae bacterium | reverse complement strand
CGGCCTGCAAATGTACTGAAAGGCAAAGACGGCAGGCTGTACTTTATTGATACAATACCACACAGTGTTGAATATATGTCGGCTGAAAGAGCCACTGAGAGCACCGGCGCCCGCTTCCAGATAACCCCAAAGCAGGCCCCGAAATTCACCGGAGACCTCTTTGACTTCGCCCAAAGGCTGAGTGTATGGAACGCCGATAGAACCGACAACAAAAACGAAAAAATAGGCGCCCTTAGCCGCGACCAAATCCTAAGCGACTACAGAAAGATTATGCAGGCGCTTAGTGCTCAAAAAAGCGACTTCCAGCAGTCCGGCAACGCAATAGCCGAATTCGTGCGAACGTTGATTGATAATCAAACATTCGACGAAATGGGGCGGGCGCAAATGAACCAAATCATCACACAAGTTAAGAATGCGGCCACAAAAATAGACATACTTAGCAACGCAAAAAAAATCTTTGACATTGTTCTCGACAAGCAAATTAAAGTGTCGGAAAAAACACTGGACAAATACCTCAACCTGAAAGTTCGTGGCAAAGACCAGCGCGGTGTAGCCGTGGGTAAGCTGGTGGATGACAATGCGAGAATAATCGTAGAGGCCGTAAAACAGCATTACCAATCTCCCTTAACAGACATAGAAGCCCGCCTTCTCGAACTCGAAGATACGGCCATTGAAGAAACTGACGCCGGAAAGGTAGAGAAAATCCATAACGAGATAATAGGGCTCAACATCGCAAAGAGATACCATACATTAGTGTCTGAAGCAAGAAAAGAAATACAGCAGATAGAGGCGGAAATAAGCGGAGAGCAGAAAAAGATTGATGGCAATCAGGAGAAAAAGATTGACCGGAACGGAAAAACCTACAGAGTAGCAAAAACCGGAAAAGGGAGCGAAATAAAACAATCCCGCGAAACAATCAGCGCGCTGGAAGATGAATTGCGCACAAGAAAAGAAGACCTGAGAAAGGGGCTCGACTGGATTTCTGTGGAAATGTCTGGAGTTATCGAAACAGGAAAAACCGCCAAAAAGCAATCCGAAGAGGCAAGGCTTGAACACAAGAAAGAAGTCCTGAGGGGTGCATTTTTCGACCTTGCCGATGTTGCCCCTAAGATATATGAAAAGAAAACCGGTAAAACATTCATGCAAAAGGTGTGGGATGGAATAAAATCCCCGCTGCCATCATTCAACTATGAATTGAGAAAGTTAGGGCGCAACGCTATAGACGGCGAGGGGTACACATTTAGCCATTTCGCTCCTAAGATAATCAAAGCCATTAACGAAGAATTTAAGGGAAGACAGCAGGCTATCGCCATGCTTGACGAAAAGGCAAACGAACTCTTTGGCATGAGCGCAGAGAAGGTAATGAACGACATAAGCAACACCGATTCGGGGATAGCAATAGAAGCCATCAATCCATTCACTAAAGAAGCAGAAACTATAGAACTCACCATAGGCAATGCAACCTATATCTACATGGTCAACAAAATGGCCGACACAAAGGTGAATTTACTGGAAATGGGAATATCGGAAGAAGATGTGGAGAATATCGCAGAGAGGCTGCCGGAAAACATCATCCGGTTTGCTGATTGGATGCAGGAAGAGTTTTACCCGAAATTACGCGAAAAGTACAACAAAACCTACGAGCAACAGTACGGCATACAGATGGCCAACATGCCCTTCTATGTGCCAAAGGAGATATTAACAGGCACCGTAAAAACAGAAGAAGATATAACCGACGAAGGCGCTATTGCATTGCCAACCATATTGGCCGGCTCGCTTATCTCCCGGAAAAGGAATAAGCGCCCGATAGACATAGTAAATACCGACTTCATTGATTTAGCCTTTGGGCACATTAACGAGATGGAGTACTGGAACAGCTTCATTGGAATAACGGAAGACATCAACACCTTATTATCCAGCCCGCGCTTCAAAACAAAGCTGGAAAATATTCATAAAGGCGAAACGGCTACTTTTAGGAAAGCTGCGCAAATAGCCGTTGGCGCGTACAGTCCGACACGTAATGCCCTCGACGATTATACGAGCCTGATTACAAAAACATACGCAAAGTCAAAGATAGCGTTCCGATTGAACACGGCAGCTAAGCAGATATTATCACTTCCGGCATTCGCCACAGAAGGAGCTCCGGTTATTATTGGTTACATGACGAAAAACATGGCCAACCCCTACGGGTCATGGAAATGGGCGATGGAGAACCTGCCCACCTTTGAAAAACGTGTCAAAAGCCGTCTGGCCGGAAACGAAAAGCTTGATATGAGCGAAGAAAAGATGAACAAAATAATCAAAGGATTAAACAAGTTAAGCGACATCGGAATGTATCCCAATATGTTTATAGATGCCCTAACCGTAGCGGTAGGAGCAAGAAGTGTCTATGAGTATAAAAAATCGAAGTATGAGAAAATGGGATATGCCGAAGAAGTATCTGAAGAAAAGGCCTTGATTGATGCCGCCATTTCCCTTAACGAAACCCAACAATCGGCAGAAGGAATGTTCTTGGCGCCAATTCAAAGGAACAGGGACTTATTCAGTAATGCAATTTCCGTCTATAATAACAATAACATAGGCTACCAAAGAAAGGTAGCAATAGCCGCAGTAAACATACAGCGATACCTCGCAAGACGGGACAAAATGATTTCCTTTCGTACAAAGCAATTGGTGAACGACGGTTTCGACGAAGAAAAAGCAAAAGAACAGGCCCGGCAGGATATAGATGAATCATTCTATAAGAGTTCGGCACAGCTCATAATGAACGGATATATCCTGCAATGGATATGGCGATTTGGGTTGTACGGACTGGGTTCTTTAGCCATGGCGCTCATAACAGGCGATGAGAAGAAAATGAAGGAAGTAGGCAAACAGTCAAAAGACGCCTCGATAGGCGCACTGGTGACCCCTGTTCGGGGCCTTGTTGGTGGCTCTACGCTTGAATCCATAATTGACCAGCAACTACGCGGAGCAAGTTACGGAAGTGTAATTTCAGGGATACATCCCTTCCTATCCGATGCGGAAAAGTATCTTAAATTGTTTTGGCAGTCTATAAATAAAGACGATTACGCCTTGTTGGTCTATAGCGTAGCCAGCTTTGCCGGCGGAATTACCGGAATGAACTTGGATACCATAAGCAACGTATCGGCGGCCCTTGTTGACCTCGCCACGACCAATAAGGATTTAAGCCCGCAGCAAATAATCCTTGACCTATCCATAATAGCCAACCTGCCCAATAGCCAGACCAAAGAAATGGCAGAAGCCCTAAGGAACGGCAGGCACGGCGACTTCATAAAAGAATATATCAAGTGGCGCAACAAATACGGATTGCTCTACCCTCTTAGAAAGTCAAAGAGATAAACCGGAGTTCTGTTTTTCTGTAATTAACAGAAGCGACCACAAGCGACCTTTTAATGGTCGCTTTTTTATTAGCTATAAATCAATTATTTAATATTTATTTTCTGATTAAAGTATATATTTCATTCAAAAAGTATTATCTTTGTAGAAAAAATAAAGCCCCCCGCCGCAGTAACGGCATAATGGGGAGCTTGCTTTTAAGTCAAACAATAAAATAAAAGCAATGGCAAAGATACGAAATTCTCACAAAAGCAAGAAACGGATACGAATTACCGAGTATATCCGATTGTTCGTTTCAGAGACTAAACGAAGCAGTGCATACAAAAACACCTTTTTAAACATAGGTAACTATGTCCGGGATTTTGAAGAAAAAACAGGTATCGAATTATATACCGACAGCGTAACGGAGCAAGTTGCCGGTGATTTTGTTTACTATTTAAAGTCATCGGCACGCAAGCGAACAAGTCCTACAAAGCCGTTAATGGCCAATACTATTTATTTTATCTGGGTGCGGTTAGGGTATGCACTCCGCAGGGCTTCACGTAGCGGTTATCCTGTAAATTTCGATTTTGAAAATGTCGAATGTGAGCCGGAGGAAGCGAATGCGGTTTATCTTACAATGGCTGAACTGCGGCGAATAAACAATTTGCCATTGCCTGCGGGTTTGGCTGTTGTTCGCGACAGGTTCCTGTTAGGGTGCTTTACGGCGCTTCGATACTCGGACTTTTCTGTCATTACACGACGGAATATTGTAGAGAAAATGATAGAGGTGAAAACCCGCAAAACAGGCGTAAAGGTTGTTATACCTGTTCATCCGGTAGTCAGGGAGATATTGAAAAGAAACGGCGGCGATTTTCCGAAAATAACTTTCTGCTCAAATACGTTCGGCAATCGGTTACGAAAAATTTGCCAGCTGGCCGGTATCCATTCTCCTGTGTTGTATGAGCGAACTATCGGTATGAATGTTGTTAGGAAGCGTGTCAAAAAATACACACTGGTGACTTCACACACGGCACGTCGAACTGGCGCCACTAATATGTACCTTGCCAATATTCCCACATTCCGCATTATGCTTATTACCGGACATTCGACCGAAGAATCCTTTTTCCGATATATTCGGATAAACAGGGAGGAAAACGCTAAAATTTTAAAAGAGCATTCTTTTTTCAAATAAAAGTACTAATTTTATCCCGAAAAAACTATAGGAATGACAACACGAGGAAATAGAAATAAATGCTATTACTGTGGAAAAGATGAGGCATGCACAAAAGACCACGTTTATCCACAAAGTAAATTACGTAAATTGCATAAAAATATAGAAACTGTGTGGTCATGCAGATTTTGCCAGGCCTTAAAAGCCGACATGATGCCGCTTGATTTTTTATCCTATGTAGATAGTCATCCCGCCTTAACAGCAGAAGCGAAAAGGCGATACCATGCGGTGATAAAAACGTTATTAGATAAGATAACAGAAGACAAGTTTTATAATATGCGAAACTTTACGCAATTTTCGGAATATTAGAAAAATTGCTAACTTTGCCACATGGAAAAAAAGGAGCGAAAAAAAGGCAGTGGAGGCGCACGCCCCGGAGCCGGGCGGAAGTGGCCGGATGGCTCGCAAACTATAAAGATTCTCCTAAACTTAGATAAAGACCTTTACGAGAGGTTGAAGGTAATCGCACCACGAGGAAAAAGAAATAGATTTATAAATTCTGCTATTCGAGAAAAAATTAGGCTTTGACATGCATTGAGATACAGCACCCTGCCAATGTACCAAAAATGTATTTTTTAACCACTAAAATACTAATATTTTAATTTTCAACATTCTAAAGGAATAAAAAATATTCCCGGGCGGATCACAAAACCCGCTTCCAGATATCAGACAGGAAGCGGGATTTTGTTATTTTGGTATATATGCCAAAAATAGTTGGTGAGATGTAGTATAACATTCACTATGTCATAAAATTATAGTAGGTTTATTGAAAACGATTTCAATAAACTTATTATTTTATGGGAAAAAGG
>JAITRG010000130.1 GCA_031288515.1 Tannerellaceae bacterium | reverse complement strand
CAATCGAATACTTTTTTCAGTTCTTCGGCAAGGCCACCACATTGGGAAAAATTCAAATGGAATATCAGGTCCTTTTTGTCCTTAATATGCAGTTGAAATAAATATACCACATTGCGATAATACACCCTGCTTTGCTTCCGGTCGCTCGGTATTCGTACTTCTTTTGATATGGGTGCAGGAAAATACCAATGTTTCATACCGTCTGTCTCCTCTAACTGCATTTGTGGTTTGTCTGAAATTAAGTTTACCACACAAATACTTATATCGCTGTTTTTCAGAGAAGAAGTAAGCTCCCTGATATAAGTTCCTATGCCATATACCGCCGCTCGACTTTGCTCATTAAAAATATACAGATTCATATTGCGACAAGGTTATAGGAGAAACATCCATGAATTATTTGTTTGCCGAAGCGCTGTCAGTCGCAATAATCCTTCACCTGCATATCCGGTAAGAAATCCCATGCTGACAGGCGGTTTTTCCATATCCAAATCAGGAATGCGCTTTAAAGCAAGATCGATTTCACCCTGTAAAGCGCCGTTGAAATAGTGGTTGCATTGATACATTCGTATAATGTTGCCGATTACAGAATTGCTCAAACGGGGAAAGCATCGGCTACTATCTTCCGATTGTAAATCCCATTTTCGGCATTGTTCCCTAATTTCCGTACAGCTATCAAAACCTGTTATTTCCTGCAAATCATGCAGAAAGCAATACACATCGGTTTGCTCTTTGATAGAAATATCCGGCAATTTTTCTTCTATCCGCTCTATTATACGAAATAAACATTCCCTCGCCTGCAATGACGACGCCTGATGACGCAGCCGTGTAATCCAATACCTGCCATATCCGACTAATCCGTCATACTGACTGAAATCCGGCCAGGAATCGTACATAACAGCGCGAACCATTCTTTGATCAAAATCTTCGAAAATATCATCTTCCGTATCCAAGAATTCGTTTAGGATCAAATAATCTATTCCTACGCCGATACCGGCTATACCTTTCTCATAATCTGCCAGACTGTTGGCGTGTAGTTGTTCCTGTATTTCTTCAATCAAATCCAGCGCATAATCAGTAAACAACATATTATCTGAATATCGGGCATAATGAAAAAAGAAAACAGCAATTCCCATTTTTCCATGCACTAAACCCGGACACGTTGTTAATGTACCGTTAAGTAAAAGCATATCAACTATTTGAGACAAGCTTTGTTCTATCGCTGATGATTGATCTTGTATCATATTTTCAGTTATTTTATTTCTTATACTTTATCAGCATAATCACCGGATTGGATTCTTAATCCAATCCGGCGGCGATTTCTTTCAGTTTGCCTTTCAATTCGTCATTTTCATATGCCTCAACAAGCTGGCTGGCTGCTAAACTTTGAAAGATTAGTGTCTGTCTATAAAGTCAACTAATTTTCAAAAGAACCTCATCGTGTTAAAAATTTCATGCCTACCTTTTTTGAGAAAGATACAGACCTTTTTCCAAAAAGGTACGGACCTCTTGAGGAAAAGGTAGGGACCTTTTTCAATACACATTCACCTCGTCTAAGAAGAACCAGGCAGGGTGTCCTACTCCATAGTGCCAGGGCGGGCAAAGGCCGATTGTTTCTATCTTTACTTTCAGGTAACGCGCTTTCAGCTTATGATTGGCGGAAACGGCTACCGGCACATATTTCACTTCTACATCCCGGTCTTCGGCTATATCTTGATGTCCTATGATTTGATATGTTTCATTATCGGTGGAAACGGAACAAGTCATGCTTTTGGGTAGTAATATCCACGAGCCTAATTTATGCAAAAAGTCGGCCTCAACGCTTTGTATCTCTTTTTCTTCTTTCAGGTCAATCACAAATTCCGCATCTTTGCCTACCCATCCTATCCAGCTTTCATTGAAGGTAGCTCCGCCGTATAATCCGTCGGTCAGGGCTTTACCGGCTATTTTGTCGTATGGCGAATCTGCCGGCAAGAGATATGTCACCGGACAACCTTGCGCCAGGCTTTCGCGCGTATTGGATAGATTGCGTTGGATGTATAAGTCGCAATATTCTTTTACCGTATTTCTCCTTTCATTCAGCGTCAATACTTTATATTCATCCGCCCGGTTCCTGAACAGTTCCAGTAGTTCGCTGAGTTCCGCTTTGTTTTTAATTGGCTCGGTACGGGCGATTTCCAATTCGGCGTACATGACGGGCAGGCGGGCTTCGCGTACCCTGTTCAGGAAGGTTTGATTACCGGCAACCGCCTGTTCCGCCTTATCAAACAATTCCCTGTAACGCTTTATCATGATTTTGTTCAGCATCCCATCCTTATGCGTTACAGGCGTATCGTATATCCAAAGCGACTTTTTGCTTCCCATGAGAGCCCCTTCCCGCAGTTTGATATACTGGTATAGATAGGGGGCGGCAGGTTCTCCGTAATATTCATTCAGGAACGTTTGCATGATGGAGTCTACGTCGACGTATGTATTCCACATAAGCTTGGCGACAAGATAAGCGCGAAGTTCCGAAAAATCGCCGCCTTTTACGCTGTTTATCTGCGAAAAGTGCATCGTAGCCTTGTTCTTGTGAAACAACTGCATATTGGGCTGCAAGACATGCAGGTTAGGGAAAGGCGAGATATAATTATCGAAGTTGATACCGTAGTCCCATACAAAAATATTATCCGAGATAGCCGCCCATCCTTCCATATCTTTTACAAACGCTTGTCCCGAAGCGTTTTCCGTCAGCGGAACTTCACGATGACAATCAATATCGCAAAGCATGATGTTAACGTTGGGCAAAGGTTTGGCGTGGCGGGGTGGGGGTACGGAATACAGATAAGCTAAGGTGGAAAATTCTTTGTCGGGAAAGCGTTCGGCTAATTTATTCATAAAGCGGATGATCGTGCCCGACGGGCTTCCTTCGTATTCGTCAATCGCTTTGCAGGCATCGCAAAAGCAATGGGTCTGGCTATCGTTCTGGCTTACGGAAATAATCGGCCTGCCCGGATTCGTTTTGAACAGGGAATCTATCCGGGAAGCGACGATTTCGAACACTTCGGGATTGGTGAGGCACCATTGGCTGGCGGTTCCCGGTCGTCGTTCCCCGTTGATATACGCATAGTATTCGGGGTGGGATTCTCCATACTGCGAAGCGGGAAGCAAACGGTTGAACGTATGTACCCACAAGTTTTGAACAAAGACTTCGCCGGGCGACTCCAAACGGTGCCATAATTTGTAAATGGGGTCTCTCTGGCTGTTGGTTGCTACCTGACGGTAACGAAAAGAAGGGTTGTCTATGCGTTCTATGCCGGCCGGCACGAGCATATCCTTGCTCTTATGAATCGTATAGGTATTTTCGGCAAAATAGTGAATGCCGAAATAATCGTCCAGCAGGGCGACGACTCCATAAATACTCCCTCCACCCGTTCCTTGAATCACACGGATATAACCGTCGGTTGTCATCAAAGCAAAACCATCCTCCTTAATATCTCCGGCATTTACGCCTTTAACGGGGAGCTGGAAACGACCGATTAATACATCCCCTTTCTTTCTTTTACTTTCGGCCGGAAGAATTTCCGGTTTTGCCCCGGTTATCCGTTCGGTAAAGTCTTGCAGCAATTCAGCCGCTTTCAAATCAAGGGTGTCTGTTTTGTCTACTAAAATACGTGAAACGGCTTTACCGTTTTTTACCATTTCAATCTGCGCTTGCGCCCATGTGAAGAAAAAGGATAAGAATAAGGCTGTAACAAGCATACGTTGCATCATCTTTCTCATAACAGCTAGTTTTGTTTTACATTAAAAATTCCTTTCAAACGAATATCTTTAGACGAACTGCCCAGCATGATCCTGAAATCGCCCGGTTCTACAATCCGTTTCATACGTATGTCTAAATGGGAAAGCTCTTTGGGGGTAAGTTCGAAACGAACCTCTTTCGTCTCTCCCGCATCAAGGGAAATACGTTCAAAGCCTTTCAGTTCGTTGATGGGACGGCTTACGTCCGACGTCAACAAATCATGAAGGTATAATTGCACCACCTCGTCGCCGGCAACGTTCCCCGTATTGGTCACCTTGCAGGAAACGATGATATTTTCTCCGGGCGGGACGACGGGCGATGAGAACGTTAAATCCGAATACTCAAACGTGGTATAACTAAGTCCGTGTCCGAACGGGAAAAGGGGTTCGCCGCTTAAATCCAGGTATTCGTCTCCCCGTCCGGTAGGCTTATGATTGTAATTCAAGGGCAATTGCCCTTCCTGTTGGGGGAAAGTAAGAGGTAATTTCCCTCCCGGATTATAATCGCCGAATAATACGTCGGCCACCGCCAAACCTCCTACATCGCCCGGATACCATACATCCAGGATAGAAGGCACATGTTCCATCCATGCATCCATCGTAACGGCGCTACCCCCTACGATGAGAACCACTGTAGGCACGCCGGTTTCAGCTACGCGGTTGATTAGTTCTTCCTGCCTTCCCGGTAATTTAAGAAAAGCCCTGTCGCGAAATTCCGCTTCTTCAATGCCTGCCACGATAATGGCTACATCGCTGCTCCGGGCTGTCTCTACGGCTTGGCGTATCTTTTCGTCTTCATTTTCCACACCTACATTCCATACCAAACGAACCCGCCCGTTCCGGTAGTTTTCGTAAAATTCCAGGCGGATGTCATACGTTTTGTCCTTTTCGAATGTAAAAGGGACGAGCTTTTGGGTATAGGTTGTTTTCGTCGGCCGGTCTACTACTTTCTTATTATCAATATACAGCGCATATCCGTCATTCCCTTCCACGCCGATTTCATACGTTCCCGATACGGGCGATTTTAATTGCCCTGTCCATCTGACCGAATACCAGTCGAAAGCAAACAATCTTGGATTGGGCGAATTTAATGTCCATTGCATGCGCATGTTCCTGTCGTAGCACGTCATTTTGGGTTCGCCTTCCCACCGGATATTGTCGAAATATTCGCCTTTAAGCCCTCTTTCGTTACCGGCAGACAGGCAAAATTCGGGGATTGTTACATACAAAGGCGTATTTCTCCGGCAACCTTCGGCGTAAACTACTTCGGTTTCCTTGCCTGCTTTATTTTCAATCCCTTTCAGGATACTGATCCGTTCAATGCCGGGGCCGCTGTATCCTCCCAGCCGGGCTTGCGCCGCATCTTGCCCCAGTACTGCGATTTTTTTCAGCTTGGAGGATAACGGAAGCGTATTCCCTTCGTTTTTGAGAAGGACGATTGACTTTTGCGCCGCTTTCAGGTTCAGGTCGCGATGAGCGGGAGAGGCATTCCAACGGGCGGCATCTTCCGGTTCTACATACGGATTTTCAAACAATCCCAATCGAAACTTTTCATGTAATACCCGGCGAACGGCGTTGTCGAGGTTTTCGCGCGTTACAAGTCCTTTTAAGCAAGCCGCCAGATAAGGCTTATGCATATCATACGTAACCTGGAATATTACATGCAGGCCGTTATTGAGAGCCGCCGCTCCCGCCTCTTCAAAGTCGGCTGCGGTATGATGCAGGTAATACATGATATCTACGGCATTAGCATCGGAAATGGTAAAGCCCTCGAATCCCCATTCATCTATCAGTTTGTCTCTCAATAAAGGCGAACTGGCCGAACAGGGGATACCGTCGAAGGTGTTGTAGGCCGTCATTACCGAATGGGATTTTCCTTCGGTAAAACAAGCTTTAAAAGGCACATAGTACGTTTCTTCCATAAAACGATCGGAAAAATGCGCCGGGTGACTGTCTCGTCCGCCATCTCCATGATTGACAACAAAGTGCTTAGGCGTTGTAATGACGCCCATCTGTTCAAAACTACTCACGAAAGCGACTCCCATACAAGCCGAAAGATAAGGATCTTCTCCGTACGTTTCTTCCACGCGCCCCCACCGCGGATCGGTAGCCAGGTTAACTACCGGCGACAGGATTTGGCGTATTCCCCTTGTTTTACATTCATATGAAATGGCCGTGGCTACCCGGCGCATCAGCGTTGTATCAAACGTTGCCGCCAGCGCTATGGACTGTGGAAAAATAGTGGAACCCCTGCGAATCAATCCATGCAAAGCTTCGTCTACAGGAATCATGGGAATACCCAGACGGGTTTCTTCCACAAAAAACTTTTGAACCTCATTGATATGCTCCGCCGTAGCTTTCGCCGTAAGTCCCGGGCCATAATTGAGTATTTGCCGCGCTACGTCGGCGTCATTGTTATAGGTATGTACCTGAAGCCCGAATATACCGTATTTCAGTTTATCCTTTCCTATATTCAAATCGCCCGGCATCATATATAATTGCCAGAATTTTTCTTCCGGCGTCATTCGGGATAGTAAGTCTTCAACCCGTGTATCTATCGCCAAACCGGGATTCTTATAAGGTAATACGGATTTATTTTGGCAAAAAGCCGGAGAAGCTGTAAGCACACATAAAAGCGAGGCAAGTAATAATTGTTTTGTCTTCATACGCTCATTAGTTATTTTATTAGCAATGTTTTTTGCAGGTTATACGATCATTTCATATCATTGTCTGATTGTTTTTCAGAGGGTGTGTCAAAAGTCCGTCATTCGTCTCCGAGAGTTGACTATTTGAAATCAAACTCGGATAGGTATCCGAATAAAATCGTATTAAAAATACTTTTGACACACCCCCATCCTTTCACGGACGTGAGCAGGTCCGTTCACGTTGGCGAGCGGTGGAAAACATAGTAAACCAACTCATAAGTCTATGTAAAAATACAGATATAATATCATATTATCGTTCTGAGAATCTTATTTTTTCTTCGTTTGCCTGTCTTCCCAACCGCTTTTACCGTTATCCATGAACACTTCCTGTAGCGATTTGGAAACGCGGTCGTCTACCTCTTCTGCCAGATGGATGCGCAAGGGTTGCGTAAGTCGTTTTTTCCATGAAAGAACCGGGGCAAACGGGTCGGATTTATTATCGATATGATAGACCATAAAAGCCCATTTCTCGGAAAAAATATTTCCTTTCAATACAGGAACTACCTGTTGCATATTGGCCGACAGGAATGGATGGGCTAACGCGCGCGCCCAATAAACCCAAGGGCCTGTCGTTACATAAAAGTACGGATTGAGCGTTCTGGGCGCCGACTCGATGCCGCTGTTGTCATATCCCAATTGGATACCGGCAAAGGCAATTCCGTTTTCCCGGTTGAAAAGAACAATCCATGGAACGTCTGCTTCCATCTTCAAATCGGTCAGGTCGGGCACGCTGTTTATATCGTATACGATAATCGTGTCGCGTAGAACATCGTACCAGGCGGCATGCGTGATAAGTTCCCGTTTGAAAACCATTTCCGCATTCCTGAGCGCCAGGGCCTGAACCGTTTCATTTATCCGCATGCAAGTGGAACTGATGAAATAAGGCATATTCGGATAAAATTCATACCTGACGGAAACATCCGCCTCGGGTACGCCCCGGAGGTTATCCCAAAATTCCGTCTTGGCAACAACAGGGCCTGTGACGATTTTCATGCCTTTGGGCATCTTCCAATCCGCCGAGTGTGTCCAGGCAGAAGGGGGAACATAAATATCGGGATTCCAATGTATCGCGCCGTTTGTCTCCATCCGGTGGAACAAAGGCAGATCAGGCTTACTTTTCAATGCAATCTGATCTAAATGTCCCGAACCGTTGTGCAGGGATATCGAATAAATATTGTTAGATATCTGAAGTCCGGGCGCATCCCCCTGAACGACTAAATCCGAATAATACGGCTCAACGAGCGCTTTCGCATTATTATAATAAACTAAGAATACGCGGCTTGTTTTTGCCGGGACGTCGGCTAAAAATGAAACCCGGGCCGAGACGGTAGGAAACCAGAGCGGTATATTCCGTGTGGGATTTCCATCTTTGTCCGGCCCCATATCATCTTCTTTCAAGTATTCCTGTACGTCGTATACCTGCGACATTACTTCTTTGATTTCGTGCGTATCTGTATCTACCGATACAACGCGGATATCGCGGGATATCGATTCGGCTTCGTCGGGATAAAAAGCGAGTAATACTTCCACGGGTTCATTCTTCCGGTCGATCCCTGCCGTTTCGCTGAGCACAACGGACTTATAGCTTTTCCAGCTCGTGTTGAAAGTAGCGCCTCCTTCGGGGGCTTTCACTTTTCGGCTACCACTTATAATTACATCCTCCTGGGTAGCCTGAACGTTTTTTTTCATGCGCACGGCGATGCGAATATCATATTCCTGCCCGGGTTGCCATTTCACCCAACCTGTCACCGTAAAATCTTTGTAGCTTGTGCCATCCTGCGATAGCCCGTAGCCCGAAGACGAACGTTCGGTTTGCGGAGGGTGATTTCTGTCTTTCATCTCGTTTTCCCGGCGGAGGTCTACCGCTCTTAAAACCTTCCCGTCCACCGCAACTTCCACCTCCATAATGGAAGGTTGAGGCAATTCTACCGTTGCCTTGAAATGATAGTACGGTATCTCGGGGTATGGATATCCGAGTTCAATCCCCGAAATATGCAAATCTTTCATTTCTTTCAGCTTTTGCGCCTGAATAATCAGTGTCGGCGCCGATATAAGCAAAAGCGCCATTCCTATTTTATATAAAGCTTTCATGCGTACATAATACTATTGTGTGGATATTAAATTACGATTCCGGAGTTCATCAACCCCTTTTTGCCAATGGCCACCCGTACCCCACATATAGTATGTAAAATACATGGTACTTTTTTGATAAATGGGCGTCCATGGTTGAAATTCAACATAGTAATGATGAGCATCCCTATTGCGCGGATGGTTCATCCACAAGTGCAGGAATAAAGGTTGCGTAACAGGGAAAGCGCCTACAAACGAAACGTCTTCTTCTGTATCATATCCCGCATTCCATCCTTCTTTTAGATATAAAACCCTGCCGTAGGTACGTTCCGGTTCCATGATAAATTCCTGAAGTCCGTCTTTTCCCGGGACGGTAAAAACGTCTTCTGTCCAATGCCTTTTTCCTAATTCGAGTATGGGTTGCGGCCCGATCACATTGGCTTCGGGATTTTTAAACGTAAGCGCAAACCGAATTTCCAGCAGAGGCGAATTACCATAAAGCGTAAATATCTTTTCGATTTTATTACCAAAATAATCCGCCGTCATCTTCAATTGAGTATAGTCTCCTTTGCTTTTAAGGATTTCCGCCTTATACGCTTTATGGGTCTCCATACTTGCCTGCCCTAAAAAATCTTCAAATCCGCCGAAAGGATAATACCCCCGCTTCCGGTAGGCGCGGTTATCGTCTTCGGCTTTTTCGGGCCACGATTTAAACAATACGTTATCATTCCTCGATTTGACGATATACTCAATAACGCGGGCGCCTGTTGTCAGTAGCGTAACCTGTACGCTGTCGTTTTCCATCCGGTATTCATTCACGCCGTCATTGTTCAAATCTACTTCAGACAGAATGGAAACACCTTTGACGGCTCCCACACCCAACTGACTGATATTTTCAATACCTAAAGCGGTTACTTTTACATAATAATTACCCGGAGGCGCTTTCAGATTAAACGATAAATCCTGGAATGTGCCGGTTGGAGCCGTACACACGCCCGAACTTTTGCAGACGATCTTTTTAGGATTTTCCTTACTCGAAACTTCAATGTTTACGGGGAACGACGATTGATCTGAAAAATTATGAATGGTAACGGGATAAGTAACGGTAGGCGCATGTCCGTACAGCAATTGGTGAACAGAAATAAAACGAGGCAAATTCAGCATGGCAACCGTACTTTTCCGATGCGCCCCCCAATTGAAATGCAAAGTAACCGGATTAGCCTTCCCCATTGCCGAAGATAGCGGCTGCAGGCTGAACTGCATCTCTTTCACGCCATTCGCAGGCAGATGAGCCTGAATAGTTAATTCTTCCTTTATTTTCAATTCCGGAGGGAGTATAACCTCGAGTTTGCCGTCAACTGCCTGCGGATATGTATTCGCTACAACTACATGGAGCGTATATCCTTCTACAAATGCCCGTATTCTAATCCGGTCGCCAAAATATTCTTCGGGGAAAACGCGATCAAGCAGTAATAGTCCCAAAGCTTGCCTGTATTGCGCCGGCCCCATCATTTTCCCGCCGTCTAACACGGCCACTTCCCGGCGATCCATGATAGCGTCCCATATATTCTTTTTCGTCAAAGGCTCTTGCTTTTTAATGAAAAGAACCATACTTGGGATTGCATCATCATGCAAGTCAAGCGTAGGGCAAATAAAAGGAACATCTTCGTTATCGATCTGCTCTTTGTTTCCATCAAATCCTAACGACGTTACCCTTGTATCGTAAGCAATATATCCGTCATACGGAAGATTTTTTACCAGCGACAGCGTATCCGCTACCTGCTTGAATGCATAACCTCCCCGCTCATGGGCATACGCTATCCATTTTTCCGGGGTATAATTGCCTTGTACCTGCAGGCCGTCATAGGTTTCACATCCATAGACAGGAGGTGTTCCCACATCGGCTACAACCGGAAGATTGCCCCGTTTGACCCACTCGTCGAGTTCTTTCTGCGCCAGGAAGTCCATATAGCCGTCAAAAATAAACCAATCGTGCCCTTCATCCATCCCTTTTCCCATTACTTCCAGATAGTGGCCGGGCGTGCACGTAACGCTTTTTTCCAGTGTCTTGGCGCCAAACCAGCCTTTATGAAGGTCGTAATTTTTAAGTATTTCTTTCGTGGTATCAATCAGTCTGATTAGCTTGTTGCGACTTTCGCGATCAGCAGATGAAATCACAAAAAGTTTCCGATTCCCTCTTTCCAATACAAAAGCGCTTATTTCAACGAAGTCTTTCGCTCCGTACTGATGGCTTTTCAATACCTCTCTTACTGTTGAATGATAGGTTGGTATATCTTTTGTGATTCTACTGCCCGTTTCGGAATTCGGATTCACGGTTATCAATACATCGCTCTTTGTCAACGCTTCTTCTACTTGTCGGAGGGAAGGTTCCTCCAACAACAGACAGGCAGTAGCCGATAAGTTGCTGAAAAAACCTTCCTGTAAAGATAACCCGGGAAAACCCAAATCCTCGGCAATATCCACCTTGCTTTGCATAATGCTATGCGCAATATTGGGAACAGCTATTTTGTAAAGATTGCCATAATGAAACCACTCGCGATAGATATCGTGCCAATAATTCGTATATCCGTTAAACTGAAATTCGGAACGAACAATGTTTTCCTTCACATCGGTATTACCTTTGTATGAAAAATCAGTCGGGGTCTGAGCGCCAACAAAGGCATTTATACAAATAAAAACCGGCAAGATAGCTGCAAATTTAATTCTTGAAAATATCATTTCTTTTCGCTTGATTTTATTTTACAACAATTTCATCGCAGAACATCACGGCGTTGCCCCCTGCATTGACGTGCCAGACAGGATTTTTTAAGATACTTTCCGCGTGTACCTTAACATACCGTGCGTTTTGATTTGTATTCGCCTCAAAAGACTGTACATAAATAACTCTCGGCATAGAATCTATTTCGGGTTCCATCGGATCGGTGGGATTGACTGCTTTTATTTCATCCGAAAAGTTTTTGCCGTCTGCCGAAAACGAGTACGTTACATAACGAGGCAAAGCCATCGTATACCAAGTATCTTTTGCATCAAAGAAATCCATATTCAAGTACTTGACGGGTTTCACTTCCCCTAAGTCAAGAACAAAATCGATATGGCTGTTTTCGTAGGCCACCCAATTATCAAACCGGACGTCGCGCCAGTCTTCATAAGACCCGAATATGCCGTCGGTCAGCGATGCGATACCTTTATACCGCTTACTCGGTTCCACTATCGGCGTAACCGTTTTGTTCAGTGAAAGTGCATCCTTCGTATCTTCAACCTTTTTGAATATCCGTTGATAGGAAGCCATATAATCATCGGGCGATATACTGCGTTCGCGTAAGCGGTTTATGCCTTGTTTTTTCGCTACTTCCACAAATTGATTTAATAACGATACGATTTCGGGATTAAACGTAATCTTTCCATTAACATCGGATTTAAATAAACTTCGCGACGTATTAACTTCTGTCCGGCTGATTTGAATTTGCGCATAGCTGACAGGTAAACGGGCAATCCTGACACGTTGCAGACAGGCCGTATTGTTTTCAACCGCCTTTTCCGCCAGATCAAACAGTTGATTGTATTTATCCATCATTTGAGCCGATAAATAACTGTCTCTTGCCGCTTCGGGACTACCGAAAATATCCAGACGAAATCCGCTTTCCAGCAAGGCGTCGCGCATGGCGTCGATATATTGCCGGATAAATGGACCCGCATTACCAAAATAACCGTTTACAAAATCATTTATTATCGCATCGGAATCCGCTTTTGGGTTCCAAAGAAGTTTACAGATAAGATAAGCCCTCAGTTCGGCCATCTCTCCTCCGATTTGGCTGTTTGACTGCATAAAGAAAGAGTTAACCCGGTTATCGGTAAAGAAATCAAGGTTAGGTCCGATAGTATGCAGGTTCGGAAACGGACTGACTAAATTGCTGAATTGAATATTATAATCCCAAATCAGGATATCCTGCGCGAGTTTTCCCCAATTTCTCAAATCCCGGGAGAAAGCCGTATCCGTTTCAAAGACGGGTTTGTGGCGTTTGCTCTCAATGTTGCAAAGCATGATATTTACATTCGGTTCGGGGATAATATTGTCGGGCGCTGTCCGGGTATACCAGTAAGCCAGGGTAGAAATCATCTTATCGGGAAAAGCCTTCGCTACCTTGTTGACAAAATAAATCATCGACCCGCTGCTTCTATGAGCATCTCCTCCGTACGTCTTGTTCAATTCCAAACACTTATCGCATAAACAATATTTATCGTTATCATTTTGGCTCACCGACCAGTATTTTAATGCCGGCCTCTGCGCTATCTCCTTTTGAAGGTTTTCAATACATATTCTAAGCACATCCGGATTCGACAAACACAATTGAGTAGGTAAACGCTGCCCATCCCGTAAGGAATAGTACTCGGGATGAGTAGCCATGTATTCTTTGGAAGGAACCAATCGTTCAAACGTATGAACAAACAACCCCCATTCGTTTCGCGACGACAGTTTGTGCCATTCGGCATATTCCCTATCGCGCGTATCGCTGTAGGATGTCGTGCGATAGACGATATGAGGGATAAAAACGATATCATCGGGGAAGGATACGGCCTTCTTTTTAGGAATAAGCGTAGCAGAAGAAGTATACTTCCTGAAACCAAAGGTTTCCAGCAAATCATAGACTCCATAAAGCGTCCCATTCCTTTTGCCTCCGATAATGACAAAGTTGTTTCCAACCGATTTATAAATATAACCATCGTCTTTTAATAGCGTAAGTTCCGGATTTAACGCTTTTGCATACGCTGTCTGTCCGAGATAGATAGCATTCTTCCCTGTATATTTCCCCTCTTCAACAATCGGAAGCTCCGTTCCAGACATTTCAAACAAATAATGTTGAAGTTGTTGGGAAGCTCTAATTTCAATCGTATCGGCATGAGACGGAATGACGATCTGATAACCGGCAACACCGCTTATTTTTAATCCCGACCCACATCCGTATAGCAATAACAGGACAAACGGGATAAATACATAATATATCAACTGTTTCATATTTACATTTATTAGAATTGTTATTTTTGCAATAATAATCTGGCTACTTTGATGGAAGAAGCGTCATTTGGAGAAGGCGTACCCATTCGGGGTATCAACGAAGTGAGGAAAATATCATCTTTCCCTACATACGGGCCGTTTGTATTTATGTTTGAAATTTCGCCCAGCCTTATTTCTGTTCCATCGGCAAGTAGTGTAGCGTTTTTAATCTTCCCGGACATGCCTCTCAGACAAACCTGCCCGATATTGAAATTAGTGACATGCGCATAGATGACGTCTCCCTTTTGCGTATACCATCCCCATTCGGGTTTTTCCAATTGAGCCGGTCCACAGCCGTATATAGCCTCATGGTTCGCACTCATCCATTCCCCGACTTCTTCCAGTATTTCAACCGATCTTTTAGGAATGTTACCTTTTGCATCCGGGCCGACATTAAGCAGTAAATTTCCGTTTTTACTAACGCAATTGATAAGCGTGTAAATCACATTGTGGGCCGTTTTGTAATTAAAATCGGCTTTGTTATACCCCCATGAATTATTCAGTGTCAAACACAATTCCCAAGGTACGGGACGCCCCGCATTGTCTTTTATAACGGCAGGAGGCGTAATTTGCTCGGGGCCGCCGAAATCCCCTGCATATATTTCGGGCGTATCCGCCATCATATTACCGCCTAAGCGATTGTCGATAATCACGTGGGGTTGGCGTTTCTTAACCATTTCAATCAGCTTGGTAGCTTTCCATTTTTCACCACGGTATTCACCGTAAGAATAGTCGAACCATAAAATATCGATTTTACCGTAATTCGTCACCAGTTCTTCTACTTGTTTATGCATGTAGTCAATATATTCGTCGAATTTTTCGTCTTTTCTTTCAAAATTGGGCTGATACCAGTCTAATAACGAATAATAAAATCCGACTTTTAAGCCTTCAGCCCGGAATGCATCTACAAATTCCCGGATCAAGTCGCGGCGTGCAAGCGTTTTAGTAGCTTTATAATCGGTATATTTACTGTCAAACAAACAAAAGCCATCGTGATGTTTAGCGGTAATCACGGCATACTTCATACCTGCCTTTTTGGCCAGCTTCGCCCATTCTGCAGGATTGTAATCAACAGGATCAAACGCATCGAAATATTGTTGATAGTTTTCGGTTGATATGTTCTCACGGTTTTTCACCCATTCGCCTCGTGCAGGAACAGCATAAATACCCCAGTGGATAAACATGCCGAACCTGGCTTCACGAAACCATTCCGTACGCGTTTGACGAGCCTCATACGCATTTTGTCCGAATACCATGGATAGCGACAAAATAGAAAACAATAGAATAAATAAGTATTTCATGTTATTTTTCTTAATAAGAACAAAATTATAACTATATAAAAAGAAATGTATCAAAATCTCTGATTTTGATACATTTCGCTATTTATCACAAAGGTATTACCACCAAAGGAGCGTAATTATACCTTACCGTACCTACGTCTGATACGCTTGCTAAAGCGCCAACCCGGAAGTAGTAATTTTTCGCATACTTGAAAAACTCGTTGGTATTACTTGGAATATCGATGCTTAACGTATACGTTGTATTGGCGTCAATCGTCTCGGCCGGGCTGAAAGTCTTATAACATGAAGGGGCTGAAATGTTATACTTCACCTGTTCGCCCACATACATATCCGAAAAAGCGAATAAACGGATAGCTCCAAGCTTCACCTCAGGTTTTCCTGCCTGAAGTTTAAACGTAGCCACAATTTGATCGCCCTGTCTCGCAATCGATACATCCCTCACCCGAATGTATGGAGTGACCTCGAAATCATGCGTATTACTCCCTTTTTTAATTTCAAAGTCTTCAATCGTAAACGGATAAAAATTGCAGTCCATAAATACGACTTTATAATGAGCTGCAAAGACCATATCGTTTTGAAATTCTCCATTCTGTTTTACCACCCAGGTTTGGACGCCTTCGGGCCAGCCTGATTCGTAAACGCGGATAGCAGAGCCGTTTTGAATATCCGTCTCAACCAAAGCCCCTGTTTCCGCATCTTTTATTCCTCCTTTTAAAGAAGCATTCGGCGCTTCATAATTGTCTAATTTAAACATGTCGCATCCCGATAACAACAAAAGAGACGCTAACAGAAAAAATAATTTATGTATTTTCATCGTATAGAATTTTAAAAGATTAATGCCCCGGATTCTGTACTAAACGATTGGTTTCCGTACTCGGAATCGCCTTATAGTAGTCTATCGGATTGAATTGTTGCCCGCCGGCTTGTTCGTCATGAAACTGATTAACGCGAACAAAAATGTATTTGGGCGTTTCTTCGCGAAGATCAATTAAAGGCACTAACGAATGCCGCCTGCCTATGTTGAAAAAAGTATGATATTCGCGACGGCGAAGCATATCATCATATCTCCGGCCTTCAAAAGCCAATTCAACTCTTCGCTCTTTCATAACGTTTTGAACGGTCAGGGGAATTTCATCCGTGTGGCCGGCTCTTTTTCGTAATTGGTTAATATAGCTCTTAGCCAGCGCGGCGTCGCCTTGTCCGCTTTCTACAGCCGCTTCGGCGTAACTCAAGTAAATCTCGGCCAGGCGGAAATCAATCCATGTCGTAGTAGACACTGCCGTACTCCCGGTGACTATTATATTTTTATTCTCAGACAGGTATTTACGAATCGAAAATCCGGTACAGGAGAAGTTCGAGTTTTCCATACCTCCGCCTAAATTATCGAAGCCCGAATAACCGGCCGGACTGGCGGCGCCATACGTATAATACGTTTTCCCGTCAAGCCCTTCTTCACTACCGGCGGCATAAGCGACAACATCCCCGTTTTTACGAATGAGGCCGCCCTGCATAATAATTTTCACATCTTTATACATCGCGCCGGGAACTATTACACTGGCAAGAAGGCGCACGTCCTTATCTGCAAAGGGTTCGTATAAATCATCGTATTTCTTGAACGGGACCGTTAACTGGATGTTATTCGGATTCGCATAATAGAAATCTTCATTGCCGTCTTCGCGGGTTGCTATTTTTGCGCTGGCTCCGTTTCCGTTATCGGCATAATTTTCGTATGCGTCAACGATATCCAGCGTCACGCTGAAACGTCCGTGACGGAGATATCCCGGATGGTTTTGCGCAGGGCTATAGAATGCATCGTAACTATGTCCCTGGTTGCTGACAAGCGATCCGTCTAAGTAAACTTTCCCAAAAATAATTTCGTTATTGGCCGTTAGGAACAAGTTCTGATAATTAACCGCGGCCTCTTCCCTGTTTGCGGGATTCGGCATATATAAGGTATGCCCCGAATTATCAATAATCGCCTTGCAAGCATTGATACATTCCAAATAATAACGATTTGCTTCGGAAGAGGGGATACCCACATATCCTGAAGAGGCCGCTTCGCCGATTAAGGGAGCATTGTTCCAGAATTTTGCAACCGAAGCGGCATACAAAGCGGCTCTCGCTTTCAAAGCGTATGCAGTCCACTTATCGGCGCGGTATTTACCTTCGGCAAGCGTTTCAGGAAGACTGGCTATCGCTTTGTCGCAATCGCTCAAAACAAAATCCCATGTATCTTTTTCCGTACTGCGGGGAACATACAAGGCAGGGCTCTCTGTGCCAGGTGCATAATCGTTATCCAGCGGTTTTTCAAGAATCGGGACGCCTCCGTAACTTTTTACCAGGCCAAAGTAAAGGTATGCCCGTATAAAATAGGCTTCGCCTTGCAGCCGGATGAATGTGGCTTCCGTAAGAATCTGCTCGTTCCTGGCCTTTTCAATGCCTTCTAAAAACAAATTCAGATCGCGAAGGCGCGTGTAAGCGTATTCAAAATAATTGTTGCCCGGCTGTCCTATGGGGTCGCTCCCGTCCGAACGAATGGCGTCGCTGGTATACATATCGGTCGTAGCAAAGTGGGCTCCCGAGCCTATACCGCGAATATAAAAGCCGCCGTATCCCTGTGCATCGTTAGCAGTGCCTACGCCCGGATGATAATTGAAATCTTCCATGGGCATGGCATTATATAATTCCGCCAAAAGGGTAAGTATACCTTTTTCGCTGGTTAATAATTGATCTCCGCTTACTTTAGTCAGCGGTTCTACTTCAAGGTATTGAGTACATCCTGAATTCAACGCCAACAAAAAAGCCATAAAAACAATCCATACTTTATCTTTCAAAATATTCTTTTTCATACTTTCTGTTATTAAAAGTTAATATTTAATCCGAAATTCACAGCTTTCATAATCGGATACGTTAAATTCGCATTATAATCCTTTTCCTGTTTTTCAGGGTCGAGTTTTTTCAATTCTTTATTCGTGATTGTGAAAATATTAGTCGTATTCACAAATAACTTTATGTCCGATATATTCCATTTTTTAAGGATGGAACGAGGCAGGGAATAACCGAGTTCGATATTTTTCAAACGCAGATAGTTACCCATCGGGCGAAACAAACTGATTACGTAATCGCTTGTAACCCCCGGCCGCGGATTTACCCAGGGACGTAAGGGGGCAAATTTCCCTGGAATCCAAATAGTTGCCGGATCGTATGGATCGGCTTCCATACTACTTGTATGCCAACGGTCATAGTATTTTTCATGCAAAGTCGGGTATCGCCCGTAACCCCAGATATCATTCGAAGCAAAATTGACGGAATATAACGCCGCGCCCTGGAAAAGCAAATTCAAACTGAATGATTTATACGTACCCATAAAAGTGAAACCATACTGCAAAGGCGGATTAACTGCCCCTTTGTTATTGGTTGTTTCGGAAGTGTATCCTTCGTCGCCAAATGCCCAATTATCAAAAACCCTGTCATTATTATTAATGACGCCATCTCCATTCGTGTCTGCAATCCGAAATTCACCCGGTAACATCTTTGAATTTCCCAAGGTACCCCCATGCAAAGGCGCCGTTTCAAGTTCTTCCAGCGAGGTATATTGCCCGTCATAGTTGAAAATCAGGGAACGCCCCGTGTAACGATCTTCGTTTCCGTTTTGCCATTTGTCCCACTGACTTGTGAAGGCTGCTCTTTCCGTATGCAGACGTTTTTGACGCGCATACGTCGTATTCGCCGTTACATAATACGTAAAATCGTTCCCTATTTTTCCCTGATGCGTCAGATTCACTTCCATTCCGACATTCATATCCGAGTTTATATTTTCCCGAGGAAATGATGCGCCGAAAAAATTGGGTACCGTTGTGATGCGGGTAGCTAAAATACCCGTGTTCTTACGTTTAAAAAGGTCGAAAGAACCTCCGAATTTTCCACCCGGTAAATCGAAATCAATACCGATGTTGGATATTCTGGCTGTTACCCACGATAGCGAATTATTCACAACGCCCGGAGGATACATGCCGGTAGTTAACGTACCTGCATCGAAAATATACCCCCTGGCCGCACTGCTTGTATATCCCGGTATATATTGGAAAGCATCTCCCGCGTCGCGACCGCTTTCACCATACGAAGCCCTGATTTTCAGATTATCCAAAAAAGGCAGGAGATTTTTCACGAATGTTTCTTCCGACAAACGCCATCCTATACTTGCAGAAGGGAAAAAGACCCATCGTTTTTCGGGTGCATACCGGTACGAACCATCATATCGTCCTACCAATTCTACTAAATATTTATTGGCATAATCATAATTAACGCGTCCGAAATAGGCGGCTAACCGGCCGAATTCGCGAAAGCCCAGGTTTGTTGCCGTGGTAGCGGTACCCTGATCCAAGATGTCATGCGTATACAAATCGCTATACAAGCGTTGCCCTCTCAATCGATCCGCCCGCTCATTGGAACCTTCCATCGCCCCCATAATATTAAATGAATGGGAATCGATCTTTTTATTGTAAGTAGCCATTAAGCGAAGATAGGCTTTTTCGTACAGATCGATTTGGTTATAATAGGAGTCCGTGCCGTAAGTAGCCTGATACTGGTCGGAGAAATAGTCGTATAACCGATAGCTTCTCGAAAGGTAAGATTCGTTGATCTGGCGGATGTTGTAATCCGTCAAGGCCGAAAGCGTTAACCCTTTTACAAAAGGAACTGTATACGTCAATTCAACTTGCGCCTGCCCGTTGAGCGTTTCCCAGCGACGATACCCGTCTACATCCGGATCGATAAACGCCATCAGGTTCTTACCTTCGGGAGCTATTAACGTATAATGTTCTTCATTGTTCATCGTATGCCAGTTTTTGCCGCGTTCGCTGGTTACAAGCGCTTTGTATACAGCCCAGAAATCATCCCGTTTACTTTGCCGCTTGTCCTGGCGGCCCGAAAAGCCGACGTTCATCTTCAAATCTTTCGTCAGAGCAGCCGTTACATTGGAACGGAAATTTAAGCGTTTGTAATACATGATATCGCTGCTTAACAACCCTTCGTCTGATGTGAATCCCGCACTGGCAAAATATTGCACCTTGTCGGTTCCTCCTCTGACTGACAGGTTATGATTTTGTTGAGATACGGCATCGTGCATCGTCAAGCCAATCCAGTCGATATCCTGATAGCCGGGTTGATTTGTCCTGTACTTTTCAAGAAGATCGGAATCGTACGCCGCATACATCCCTTTACCATCATTTCGTTGCATTTCATTAGCCATCAGCATGTAATTATATGCGTCCATGGTTAATTCCATACCGGTAGGCATTTTTATACCGTATAATCCTGTATAGGCAAACTTCGCTTTTCCCTGAGTCGTTCCTTTCTTTGTCGTTACGATAATAGCGCCGTTGGCGGCGTTCATCCCATAAATGGCGGCGGCGGCATCTTTCAGAATGGAGACACTTTCTATATCTTCCGCGCTCAATTGAGCCAATTCTTTAACAGCGTCTCCCGTTTCCCTGCCGCTACGCGCTACGCCGTCAATAATGACAAGCGGACTTCCGTAGCCGCGAATGCTGACCATGTTGTCGAATACGCCCGGTTCGCCGGTTTGCTGACGAATCAATAAGCCGGCTACTTTTCCTTGAATATTGGAGACAAAGTTCTCCGTTTTGGTAGTAATGATTTCATCGGCTTTTATAGCCGTAACGGCGCCCGACAGGGTTTCTTTTCTTTGTGCTCCATAACCTACGATAACGACCTCTTCCAACATTTGACGATCTTCCGCCAACCGGATGTTAAATGTGTTTTGGTTGCCTACGTTAATTTCTTGTGCTATATACCCTATATAACTAATCACTAATTGATTATCGGATGATACCTGGTTGATGCTAAATTTCCCTTCCGCATCCGTGATCGTGCCTTTGGCAGTTCCTTTGACGCCTACAGACGCTCCGATAAGAGGTTCGCCGCTTTCGTCAACCACCGTACCGGTAATCGTTCTGGTTTGTTGCTGTGAAGGAGTATTGTTTTCGGAAGGCACATTTTTTGCCAGGACAATGTATTTATTCTGAAATTCATAACGAATATCCGTCCCGGAAAAAACCTCGTTCAGCATAGAGGATAGATTTGCTGTTTTATCCTTAATACGTACAACACGGTTAACATCGATGTCGTTGTTACGATACAGAACCAGAAAATCGGTCTGATGTTCAATCTCTGTTAAAAACTGTTTAATGGACAGCTCATTCGAATGAATTTCAATTTTAACATTTAGTGCGTCCATATTAATGGCTGTTGTATGAAAAACAACAACAAAAAGAAAGAGAAATAAAATTCTTGTGATTCTTAAAAAATTTTTAAAATGCTCCTTTTTGAAGATAAAAAGGAATAACAAATTGTCTTTTTTCATAACTTTGCGATTGTAAAGTGAATACTAAAATTCTAATTTAAATTAATTCACAAAATAAATTAGAGTGATTTCTTAGAAAACGAGAAGTCCTTTTTGACATAATATTAATTATTTGTTCAAAAAGATGTTTCGATTTAATAGAGGACGATATTATTTATTACGTACAATTCAAATAATAACTCCTTTATGGAAAATGTAAACAGGCTTTAAATTTATTTCCATGGTGTTTGCTTTTTCACGACAGAAGTGGCCACTTTTGTCGTGTTTTTTTTGAAACATTTTACTTCATTAGTAATGTTTGTTCAGTCATACGCTTTTTCTCATAGGCGCTTGTTTTAATGGGTTAGTATTATGTTTTTATTTTCACAGGCTTATTTTTACGATGTTCTTTTCTTCATTTTTCCGAATCTTTAAAGGATAAACCTTACAAAGCGCCCTTAAGATTTCGTCTATGCCGTCTCGTTGCCGGAATTTCACGGTATACTTCCATTTAAGTATAGCAGGATCTTTCACTTCTATCTTGATATCATAATAGAGTTCTAATTTTTTTAATATATTACTCAGCGTCTCATTTTCAAAACTGTATATACCTTCTCTCCACAGAAAATAATCATTATTCGGAATTTTTCCGATAGTCATTGTTTGATTTTGAAATATCGCCTCCTCCTGCGGACGGAGCGTCACTTCTATATCCGGCGATGTTTTACAGCGTACCTGTACGCTACCTTCCAGAAGGCTGATGCGGCTGACAGGTTCATCCGAGTAGCTATACACATTGAAAGTTGTGCCTAATACTTTGATTTCCGACCCATTCGCCGAAACAATAAAGGGTTTGTCTTTATCTTTCGCTACTTCAAAAAAAGCTTCTCCTTCGATGGAAACACGCCGTTGGTTGCCGACAAAAGCCGTTGGATAAGTTAAACGCGTCCGGGCGTTCAACCATACCGTCGTACCGTCTGAAAGAGTCAGCGAAACGCGTTGGCCCGCAGGTACAAACAAGGACGTTTCGGAAGTGTCTATCGTATGTTGGTAGGAATAAACATGGTAGAAATGAACGGACATTGCCAGCAACACGACAGCCGCTGCATAACCGGCTGTTCGATATACATATCGATAGAGTGCACGTTGCTTCATACGACGTATGAACTGTTTATAGCTGCGAACCGTATCAGAGGGATTATCCACATCGTCGGAAAAAGCGAGCAATGCTTCGGTTTGCCGGTATCGGTCGAATGTTTCCTGTTTTTCTTTATCGGATGTTAATTCACACAGGAAAGCAATTCTTTCATCCCTGTTCATTTTTCCAAGAAAATAATCCTCAACTTCTCTATTCATTTTTCCATGTTGTTTTAATATAAAAACACGCGAGAAAAAAAATCCGCCAAAGAATTGTCAGGAAATTTTCCCAAAAACTTTCTTTTTTATTGAAAACACAGAGTAATTCTACTTTAACACATTAATTCTTTCTCATCAAAAGCATAAAACTCCCGCCCCCCCTTATTCAGGCCCATGTCATTACCCCATTACACAGGCTTGTTTGGCGACGTCTTTCAGGTTTCAGCCGGTTTATAGATACTTGCGTATGAACAGCTATGGCTGAAAGAAGATCTTTCAGCCCCGTTTCAGCAAAAAAATCGGGCCGGCAAAAAGGGGAAAAAAGCCATTATGATACCGCCCAAAGCAAATCATTCCTGAATATTGAAATTCTTGATATGCAAAAAGTCGTGAAAATCGCTTAGATCGAACTCACGTTAATTAATGTAAAGGAAGGCGGTGGGGTTAAACCGCTTCAATTGCCACTCTCCAATAAAAATTTCATGCCTGCCTTTTTTTAACCTGAGTTCGACGTAAAAAAGCAAGAAAAAATTTGGTAAGCCGGATAATTTTTATTATCTTTATAGCTGTAAATAAATAAAATAAATAAAGATTATGGCACAGCTTACCATCGAC
>JAITRG010000044.1 GCA_031288515.1 Tannerellaceae bacterium | reverse complement strand
TTTTGTATTATCGGGCTGCAACAGCAGGGGCTTCGGGTGGATTATAGTTCATTGTCAAAACCTCAATCTTCCGGCAACCACCGGCAGTGCGTGGTTGTTCGATCTCTACCGTCTTCCATCCGGCCCTGGCGGCATATCGGGACAGAATATCGGACGGATAGCTGCTTAACATGAATTTCCCCTTCAGGATGCCCAGCAGCTGAAGCAGTCTTTCAAAATCATCAGCCGTATAGCCACCGTAATGCCCCATGTTGGACTGGTAATAAGGCGGGTCGGCATAATGAAAAACATCTTCGCTGTCGCTCTTTTTGATCACGCCCAGGGCGTCACGGCAGAATATGGATGTATGTTCCAGCCGGCTGGAGTAAGCGTCCGTAAGGGCCTCTCTGCGGGCGTGAAGCTGTGATGCAGCGGAGCGTTCTTTTGAGCACTTCCATGTACTGCTCAGGATGGCGTAAAAGGACTGATGCGACAGCACATATACCGCCCAGGCTCGTTTTATTTCGTCGTGCCCCTCCGGATTGAGATATATCTGCCGGGCCTGTTTCTGCTGAAATTCGCTGTGCAGCATCGTATCAATTTCCCTTTTCAGTTCCGGATAATGCAGTTTCAGTACCCGATAGAAATTGACAACCTCACCATTAATATCATTGATAAACTCCACTTTCGCCGGTTCTTTTGCCCAGAATACGGCGCCGCCTCCGAAAAAGGCTTCAGTGTAAACCCGGTGTTTCGGGATGAGCGGAAGGATATACCGGAGCATCTTCTGTTTGCCTCCGTAATAGTTTACCGGCGTTTTCAGTTCAATTTTTATACAATTTTTCTGTTTCATATTTTCTGTTTAAAGATTAATACTATATTTGTGATCTCAGGTAAAAAATAAGGTGCAGCAACACCGACTAAGGCATAGGCCTCTGTCGTGGTGTTGCTGCACCTTTGTCATGTAACCACGCCTGAGAAACAGGTTACATGGAGATGGAGGCTTCCTCCTCCACCTTTTGATTCAGAACTTATATAACAGTCCCATATCCAGACCTTTTACTTTAAAATCCGTGGAATACCTTATCTGTATCCCAATATTGTGGTAAAACAGCCCTCCGCCTACGCTAACCTGATTGTACAGGGTGCTGTAAGAGGCTGAGATAAAGGGTATCCAGACTGGTTTTACCTTTACCGTTTTTACAGTGAAGACAGGAGTGAACGTATATGTCAGGTCGCTGAGTTTATTGTATTGCAGTGTAGAGTTTATATCCAGCCTCCCGTTTTTATCATCAAACAGGGTTGTGGTATAGTACCGCTTCAGTTCATACTCCCGGATAATGGCCGCCGTATCAACCTTCTGAACGACATACTGAATATTATTCACATATATCGTATCAATTACAACAGGAAGCGTATGAATTTCGAGCGTTTCCGTGAGGATTGGTTCGATATTCGTAACACTGCCGTTCACCGGGTCTCCTTTGGTGTATTCGGTCTTTGTTTCAACTTTGGATGTGCATCGGCCGGCAAAAAATCCGGCTGAGACGCAAAGCAAAATAATTAATATCTGACTTATTGTTTTCATTTCTCTATAATTTCAAAGTGTGGATAATCCTTCATTTCCCAGTCGCCTCCCCACTGTACGTTTATATTCAGCGCCCCGGCAACCGATTTGATATGCCCCGCAATTACTTTAAGTGGCAGAACATTTTCCATTCTGACAGAGCCGTCGATGTATGGATACAGGTCAACGGCATGTCCGTATCCGTCCGCTTTCACCTGATGGTTTGACTTGCTTTTCACTCCGTCGGCATAGGTTACTATACTACCCGGTTTTGTGCGGCCCTGGGCGTATAACTCCTGCTGCCTTTCGGTCGTTCTTACCCCCTCTGTGATGGTAAAGTCAATAGAGGAATCCTTAATAGCCTCGTTCATTACCCTTACCAGATCCGGATGTATGCCGGCAAGGTTTCCAATGCTCCGTTTACTGAATTTCATTTTTTCCTCCTCTTCTTTAAAGTGTTTTACTGTTATTGTTTTTTTTGCTTTTTATTGTTGCGTTTATCTCCTGATGTCAGTTTCAGGAAACGCGCCAGATCCGGAAGGTATTTTATTACCTGCAATCCAAGAAAATAATCCAGAAAGGCCAGCGCCCTGTTATCAGGGGTAAGGTTATGCATATTACGCAGGATATTGGCCGCATAGAAATAACTGAATACGTAGGTCAGTATCTTGACTATATAAAGGGCTTCCGGGGCGTCGTCCATGCGTTCGCCGATCACATACGTGCTGGCGATAATAAGAAAATACATCGTAAGAAAGGCCACCGATACCAGAAGTTTTTTAATCCGGATATGGTCATCATTTTTTACGATATCTACCAGGATGCCAAAGACAACATCCAGTAAAAATAAAAACCCAAGCACCTGCATCGGATTGTAGAGCGGATGCAGAGATAGGATATAATGCCACCAATAAGGCTTACAACGATTATTTTCAGTGAATCAAACATGTTTACAGGTACTTATGAATTGTTTTCGTCTGCTGCGGAAACGCCAATCTCCGACTTTCATGTAAACTGATAAATTTTACCGCTTCCACACTTGGCGCACCGTATGATAGTGGAGAAGGGGAAATTCTGCTCATCTATCTGGTCGAGGGCGTTCTTTATTGACGTGGAGTTTGAAAAGAATTTGCCTTCAACGCCGTTATATTTATAATGTGCCAGGCAACGTCCGTCGCCGTGTTGTGTTTTTACATTCGAGATGTAACCAAGAACCTCAATCTCGCAATTCACCACATCGGTTATGGATACCTGATTGCAATTGAATATTTTCCGGTCATCAACCGGCTTAATCCCTAAATCACTGAATTTCTTCATAATAACATCACCGATAAAGTTGCGTACATGCTTAAAAACAAAGCCGATTCTCCCCAGAACGTCCATTTCTTATCCTTGTAAGCCGGATAAAGGGCAGCGAGCAACGCCACTACGGGGAAACGCCAATAGCCAGACAGTACCATCCACGAAAAGCCCGTAACGGCACATACTATCGCGCCCGTGAAATGAATTGTTTTTTCGTAGCCCCTGAAAAACGGAGCCGCCCCGACAAAGCCAAGTCCTCCGCATGTGAACAGCCCGAGAAACTGGAACCATTCTCCCTCCGTCAAATGAAAGATTACCGGAATAAGGGAAAAAGCGATAAAGAAACACCACAGCGTGAACAGGTATCCGAGGTTGTTCCGTTTCTCTTCCATCAGATAGAAACTATCCGAAATGGAATGCGGAATACCAAACGTTGCCAATATGCCGATAATGTATAAGGCAAAAACGATAAATGAAACGATAAATAACGGTATCATGCTTTACTGAATTTGCAGGTTAACTTTATCGGGATACCCGGCCTTGAAATCGTATGCGTCAACTTCGCCGATACTCTCCAGTGATGAAATATCACGTTTGTGCATCGCCGTAACGATAGATGCCTTATCGGCATACCGCTGTATTGAGGCGAGCATTAATTCGGCGTTCTCTATCGGAAGGGTTATAACCATGCCCGACAAATCAATATCAATATTCTTTTCGCCGAGCGCCTTTGCCGATGAAACGGAATTACCGTAAACCGCCCGCATTTCCTTGTCTATCCAGCAGGGTTGTCCGTTCACCAGAAAACCGTTTACTTCGTCGGAAGTATCGAAATCCTCAACATCGGATATTTTCTCGCTGATAGCATCCTGCAAAGTTCTTGCGATATTGAATTGCTCCCGGTAGTCTTTGTCAACCTGCCTTTTGATGCGCTTTCTTTCCCGGATAAAATCTTCGTATTTTTTAATGCAGGAAGCGTCCGCCTGTCCCATTTTAGCGGCGTTGTAATCGTTCTGTAATTTAGCCTCATAATCGCTATCCCACAAAGCCGAAAGAACCGCCGTCATAAGTTTGTCCTTTGTAACTGTCGCCCAAACGATAACCTCTTGGCATTCCCAATGAGTTTTTAACTCTGCGCTATCATCTTCTGTTTGGTTCTGAATCTCTTCAATATCCCAGCGGTAGGTATACGAACCGTCTCCGTTTGCCTCATATACAGAGGGCTTAGAATCGTAATTTGCCATAAAATTCTGATTTAATTATTGATTTTAGTAAATGTCTTGAATCTCTGTATTTCGCCCAGCCGAGCCATTATTCGCAACACCGCCGAGCGGCACACCACGTAGAGCAACCAACCTTTTTAATATCATTTCGTTTCCGCTTTACGTTTTACGCCGGTAAAAAGCAAAGGCGGGAGCCGACACCCGTACCCGTATACGAGGGGGCGTGAATCGAATAAACGCAGCCGAGACCCACATTCGCGCCAACATTCGCACCACCGCCGAGCAGCACACCACGTAGAGCATTGGCTATATTGGTATAGTGATAATCACACCAATAAGCCGTAGAGCCTCCGCCGACTACTGTCGGTATAATATCCCCGAATTCGCCGATAAGCATTTCTTTGGTATATCCTTCCGTTCGGCCTTCAAGCCCTCTCATGGCATAACCCGTATAAACGCTGTCGCTGAATTTCGCCGGATCATTGCAAACATATACTTTGCTGGTTCCGCCGTCCGCGTCCGTTTTGATTTCGATATTAATACCGTCAGACCAGTGCCAGACGTGCCCGAATGGGTTTTCCATGCCCCGGTTACGGTTCGCATAGATCGTTACAACCTTACTTCCGTCGCCGTTTACATCAATATTATAGGCTACCTCGCCTGAGGCATTGCCGAGTATATTCGTATGTCCGCAAGGAATAAAAGGATGACTCCCATTGAGAGCGCTCCAATCGACGCTGGTAACATTCGTAACTCCATTTCCAAGACCGCCTTGTTTATAGCCGTTTACATCAGGCTGTGCGTTAAATGCCGCCTGGCTGTTGCGGTTAGCGTACTCAATATAATACAGCCATACCATAGCTTTATACGTTTCATACAGACAGCAGTTCCATTGCGTTCCGGCTCCCCGCAGACGGGCGGCGCTTCGGAATGCTGTCCGGCTTTTTACGGTTGTCGGACGACCCAGCACAGAGCGGTATGTGCCATCCCAATCCGCCTGATTGTTTCCCCCGCGATAATCAGCGCCCATATTCGCCACCGAGCAGAGTTTTCCCGTGCTGCGCTCAAATGTCGCCTCAAACGCGGAAATATATTGTTTGGGAACCGCATGGTATCCGGGGAGTGGGAGTTCGCTGATTTTCGCGCGCTGAACTGTTCCTTCCACCTCGAATTTACGGTAATGCGCCGGAATTTCAACCATCGCCTGTCCGCGCGAACCGTCAAGGATGTGGGCGTTCCAATTTGTCGGGTGCAAATACTCAACGACATTGCCGCTATCATCTAACAAACAGCCCTTCATGCGGTTTTGAATAGGCAGGCTCTTATGCAGGGCTACATTCCCTATACGGGTGCATGCCGGCGATGATACAGTCGTATCCCACTGAATGCCATACGCACACTGTTCCTCAAGATAAGGGAGCAAAGCTGCTAATTTTGCTTGCTTGCTTTCCCCATCCGTGTCCAATACCTCTACAGTTAAGTCGAGGGGATTTGTGTTGCCGATATCAGGCAACTCATTTAAACGCTTTCCGTTGTCGAAAGCTGTAATGATTTGAACTGCCTTTGCTTCCTGTTCAGGTGTTAATGCCATAATTTTACTTTTTTATTATTAAGTGAAACGTAAACTGCCGTTGCCTGTAAACCGGAGAGAGTTCGATTTCACTTTCCTCAATCCGGCGGCCACAACGGTTATCTGTATCGTTTGATAGATAAGCGTGTTTTCGGTCGGGATGGCGTGAATTCTGCTTATGCCCGGTTTAAGCGCCATAAAGTCGCCGTTCGGCAGAACCGTAACGGCATTGTCATCGCCGAGAAACAGAACGTTCCTCCCTGTGTCCGCCGGGAGGAGTGTATAATGTATTTTCCCGGCAACCGTATTCCTGTATGTTACCACCTTGGGGTAATCCAATACCATCTCTTGCGGGATTAACTTGTATTCTCCTACAATGGATTCAGCCAGTCCTTCCATGCGTGTAATAGTTTCACGCGCTTCCAGAACAACCTGATTGGCCGTACCGGCGGCGGCGTTGGCTTCGCCCGCCTTGGTTTCCGCAAGGGCCGCCTTTGTATTGGCATTACCCGCCGCCTGCGTGGCGCTCGTTGCCGCAAGGTCTGCCGCGGTAGCTTTTGAATTGGCGTTATTGGCGGCAGCGGTTGCGCTTGTCGCCGCGCTGGTCGCCGCTGTGGTCGCTGCAGTAGCCGCCGTAGTGGCCATGATAGTGTTATCTTTTGCCGTATTGGCTGCTGTCGCCGCGCTGGTCGCCGCTGTGGTCGCCTGACTTGCCGCTGTTGCGGCGGTATTGGCTGCCGTGGCGGCGGCGTCGGCAATCGCGGCGGCGCTTTCCGATGCTGCGGATAAGGATGCGATCCATTCCTGCTCGGTGCCTTTAAATCCATTGTTAACGGCTGTCTGATAGGCAGAATCGCCTTTCAGTTCGGAGACCGGTATAAGATTCACCCAATTGCCGGAAACGCCCAGGCGCCACTGTACCCAGCCGCCGTAATAACGCAGATAGGCATTTTCGCCGGGATCGCCTTTCTTTCCCTTAAACAGTGAAGGCCTCGCTTTTTTAGCTTTGTTCCCCTGAACGACAAGGACTGCGTCGCTGTCCGAAGTTGTCAGCGCTTCCGGGAGTTGGCTTATTTTTATTGATTCTATGTCTGCCATCTTATTTAACTTCTAAAAGTTTTCCATCTTCATCCGATATATAGAGCATCCGGTCATCATCCAGCAGAAGTTTGACGTATGATGAACCGCCTGCCTCTATCCAGCTCGCTATCGGGGCGATAAGGGAAATTGAAAATCTTGCGGCAACGCCGCTTTCGCTCCATTTTCCGATATTGAACTCCGTACATTCCGAATAATATACGGGGATCGTATCGCCGGTTGCATTAAAATATAAATCCTGTAAGCCCGGACTGGCCAACTGTCCGAATAACGCCCGGTGGTTATTCAGGAAAATATCCTTATTGGATGCGAGCATCCAGAGCCTTATACGTATCTCCCTGTGACGCGTATTTATGGTAGAAAGGTAAACGCTCTTCCCGTCGGTGAAAGGTTCCTTCATATCGGGATATTTAAGTATCTCGCCCGGCGCTTCATCGAAACCTGCTCCGAAAGCGCCGAAATCGATATCATTTATGGAACAGTGTCCCCTAAGGTTTATACCGTCTACCGGGTAGGGAACGCCAAGGATAGAGTTGTTATCCTCTATGAAATCCAGCGTAAAGGCGACATGGTTCTCTCCTTCGTCTATTATCCGGGGGACGTTGAAGCCGGTTGTTTCATTCAGCCTTAACTCCATGATGAAGCCGTCTATTACGGTTACTTTCCGGTATCCCGGCGCTGTAAGGCCGGCTATCAGCCTGCGATAGATAGCCAGAAAACCGCTTTTTGAACCGTAATTGAAGAACAGGGACAGCCGTATATGTCTCGGCTCAAATTCTACTTCCGAAATATCCGGCTGTATACCGTCAGCCTCCGCCCAATCGTTGTACTGTACCGTTTTCCGTTTGGGATATTTCAGTACTTCGCCCAGAGAACCGTCAAGGAGGATGCAATTGTACTCTTGCAATATGTCTTTGCCGTCTATCTTCATTATATTCCCGGTATGTTTACGTTTAGTCCGTTATGTTCGATGTTTTGGAGATAAGCCGCCGCCAGTTCGCTGCTCCATGCGATCTTACTGTTGCTTTCGGCTATATTACCGGATAAACGCTATATCTCTTCCGTATTATTTGCCACCTGACGGCTTAAATCCTTTATCATGGTTACTTCCTTCCAGCCGTTGATCTGCAGGTCGCGGATGATGTTCAGGGATTCATGTATGGGAACGAGGTACGACAGGTGCATCAGATATTCCGCATCGTCCACAGCGGGTATTTTCTTCATCATGCCGCGGATGTCTTCAATGGCTACCCGCTGTGCGCCTGTCTGCCCGGCCAGCAGGTCGATGCTTTCCTGCGAGGCTCTGGCTAATGCCCCTTTCAGGGTGTTGTCGTTTATATCGTTTGCAATATCAATCCCGGCTATGGACATGGCAGCCTTGAACCGTTCGTTCGCTTCTCTGGCGGCGTTTTCGTATTCTGTCCTTAACCGGTTGGTTTCATCTTCCGACAGCGTGCCGTCGCTCATCGCCTGCTCCAGATTCTCATACCATTTCAGAAGAGCGCCGTCGAGGTAGTTCTTTTTAATAACATTCAAAACGGCCTGCCTCATGTGATCCTCGAAGGATTCCTGTATATCGCCAAAAGCGACGTTGGCGCTCGTGACAAGGGAATCCAGGCTGTTTTCCAGCGAATCGAACGTAAGGCCGCTGAAATTGCCGTCGGAGCCGTCCCAGAGGCTGAATCCCCGCTCTCTCGCCCGTTTTTTGATGGCGTCGAGGTAGGTCAAATAATCTTCGCCGAGTTTTACCGACCCCTCCATCAGCCGGTCGAAGTCGTCCAGTATGTCGCCATCGCCGGCAGGACTGAGCGACTCGGCCAGCTGGTCGCCAAAATCTTTAAACACGTCAGAGAAAAGGGTGGAAAAAAGCAGCTTTTCCACAAAATTTTCTAAGGATTGAGATGCCGCGTCAAACATAGCCGACGAAGCGTCTTTCCCGGCCTCCATAGCTCCCACGATTGCCTCCCTCATGCTGTTGCCAAGGTCGCCGGCCAGTTCGGTGGTAACGGCTTTGATTTGTTCGTTGGCGGCCTCTACTGCGTCCGCCCAGTCAATGGCGTTTT
>JAITRG010000031.1 GCA_031288515.1 Tannerellaceae bacterium | reverse complement strand
AATCCCGACCTCCCCATTGACGAAAGGGTAGACGATTTGGTCGGGCAATTAACGCTGGACGAAAAGATTCTTCAAATGATTAATAACGCGCCGGCAATCGAACGGCTGGGGATTCCTGCTTATAACTGGTGGAATGAGGCTTTGCACGGCATAGCTCGCAGCCCTTATCCGGCGACCTCGTTCCCTCAGGCTATCGGTATGGCGGCTACCTGGAATACGGATGCTATTCGCCGGACGGCGGAGTATGTCTCCGACGAGGGGCGCGCTATCTATCATGATTCGTCTAAAAAGGGTAAAACAGGCATCTTCCTGGGATTGACTTACTGGACGCCTAATATTAATATATTCAGAGACCCCAGATGGGGACGCGGGCAGGAAACTTATGGCGAAGACCCTTTCCTGACAGGCGCTGTCGGCTCGTCGTTTGTAAAAGGGTTGCAAGGCGACGACCCTGTTTACCTCAAGGCTTCGGCCTGTGCCAAGCACTTCGCCGTACATAGCGGGCCGGAGTGGAACAGGCATACGTACAATGCGGAAGTCAGTAACTTTGACCTTTGGGATACGTATCTGCCGGCTTTCAGAACGTTGGTTGTCGATGCGGACGTATCCGGCGTTATGTGTGCCTATAATGCCTTTTTTGGACAGCCTTGTTGTGGAAACGACGAATTGATGCTGGATATTTTATATAACCAGTGGCAGTTCAACGGGTATGTTACCTCCGATTGCGGCGCTATCAACGATTTCTTTAAGACGCATAAAACGCACCCCGACGCCGCTACCGCCTCTGCCGGCGCCGTAATACACGGAACCGACTGCGAATGTGGTAACGGAGCTTACCTGGCGCTGGCCGAAGCTGTTTCGCGGGGGCTTATCTCGGAAGAACAAATTGACGCGTCGGTAAAAAGGTTATTCAAAATCAGGTTCCGGTTGGGAATGTTCGATCCCGACGATCGTAACCCGTATGCAAATACGCCTGTCTCCGTCCTGGAATGTGATAAACACAAAACGCACGCCCTGAAAATGGCGCAACAATCGATTGTATTGTTAAAAAATGAAGCGAATATATTGCCATTAGACAAAAAGAGCATTAAGAAGATAGCTGTTGTGGGGCCTAATGCCGACGACGAAAGCGTATTACTGGCCAATTATTACGGTTATCCCACTCAGGTAACTACTTTACTGGAAGGTATCCGGGATAAAGCGGGAAAGCATGTGCAGGTTGTTTACGAAAAAGGCGTTAACCTTACCGACAATCTTGTATTTACTTCAACATATAGCGATAAGCTTTTCAGCTACGACGGCAAACAGGGATTTAAAGCCGCGTATTATCAGAACGCACGGCGGGAAGGCGCCCCCGGTCTGTCACGCATGGAAAAGCATATTGATTACCAATGGGGAGACGGGCAGGATATCGGCAAGGGTATCATTGCCCGCCAGATGTCGGCGCACTGGTCTACCGTCTATACGCCCAAAGAAAGCGGCGAAGTATGTTTCTATCTGAAAGCCGATGATTGGGCGGAGCTGCATATCGACGGCGTAAAGCAAAACAGCGAAAGCCCGGTTTATTCGTATTATCTCCTGCCTGCCGAAAAAGGGAAGAAATACAATATAGACATTTATTATCGCCAGTATGCGGATAATGGAGAAATAACGTTCGACGTGGGGACGCTGAAAAAGACAAATCCGGCCGAAGTAGCCAACTCGGTAAAAGATGCGGATGCGATTATCTTTGCAGGAGGTATCTCGGCGAAAATCGAAGGAGAAGAAATGCCGGTTGAAATAGAAGGATTCAAAAGAGGCGACCGTACTACCATTGCTTTACCTGCCGTTCAGAAAGAAATGCTTTCCGCGCTGCATGCTACCGGAAAGCCGGTTGTATTTGTTTTGATGACCGGAAGCGCTATCGGGCTTGAGTGGGAATCTCAACACCTGCCGGCTATCATTAACGCATGGTATGGGGGGCAGGCAGGCGGACAGGCTGTTGCCGATGTCATATTCGGCGATTACAACCCTGCCGGACGGCTGCCGGTTACCTTCTACAAAAGCGTAAACGACCTGCCCGATTTTGAAGACTACAGCATGAACAACCGTACCTACCGGTATTTCGCCGGCAAACCGCTGTATCCTTTCGGATACGGATTGAGCTACACCACATTCGGCTATAGCTCTTTAGACGTCTCCGGCGACCCGGACAAACAAACCGTAAAAGTAACCGTAACAAACACAGGCGGTAAAGCCGGCGATGAAGTAGTTCAGCTATACCTGAGCAACAAAAGAGATTTCGTAACCCCCATCCGGGCATTAAAAGGTTTCAAACGAATTCATCTGGAGCCGGGCGAATCCCGGATAGTTGAATTTACATTGACCTCCGGCGAACTGTCTGTTGTCAGCCCTTCGGGGAAAAATGTCCCGATGAAAGGTATCATATCCGTATCCGTAGGCGGCGAACAGCCCTCGGCGCTTGCACTTGGCAGGCAAACATGTATTCAGAAAGACATCAGGTTACCCTGATTTGATAGAACAGGAAAAATTAGCGAAAGAAAAAAAAATCCATTACGGTCTCTTCAGTAAACCATTATGATGACTTTGTAAAGTTATCATAATGGTTTTGTAAAGACATTATAATGGTTTACTGAAGAGACCGTAATGGATTTTTTCAGGAAATAAATACCTCTCTATAGATTGAGGAGAACGCTTATGCCGACAGGATTAAAAAATAACGGAGAAGCCGGCTGCAAAAACTTTATTTTTTTTATTTTTCCAGTCACATTCTTCATAAAATACGTGTGTTCAGAATAATACGTGTGACTGAGGCGTGACTGAGGCGTGAACGGTGATTGAAAAATGTGCAGATCACCGTCACGCCTCAATCAGGAGATTATGCTAAACGTAAAGTTTTGCAGACGAGCCTGTCTGCGGCTCTCGCTTGGCCCGGTTTTCTGCCGGCAACAGTCCGTCAACCATATCCGACAGATAATCAGTTTCATAAATAGTAATATCCCGTATCTTTTACTTAACTAATTCTACTTTAACAGATTAAAAAACGTGCGAAGAAAGAAGCTAAATCTGATACCGGCCCGGGAACTGCTTTTTCAACAGGAACCATCCCTGCTAAACGATACTTTTTTACCTTTCCTTTCAGCTTTCAGATTTGTTGTAAATGATTGGTTTACAGGATGAAAATCCTGAAATAAGACCGTTCAGCTTCCTTTCAGGGAAACCGGAAGAGAGGGATTTATTCCATAAAAAAATCATTATACAGTCTTCAGTAAACCAATATAATGCCTTCAGTAAACCATTCCATACTCTTTACCAAA
>JAITRG010000262.1 GCA_031288515.1 Tannerellaceae bacterium | reverse complement strand
TAACAGGCGATTATCTTTGACAGGAATTCCTGGAATGTGTCGGTTTCGTTGGGCTGCGAAAGCAACGTGTTGATGGCTTTGTTGCTCCAGATGATTTCGTCCGAATCGTATTTCTTGAGGTGGAAATTTGCATTTAATGCTCTTTTTATGATTTCAAGGACAGGGAACTGTATTTCTGCGATTTCGGAAAACAGGGTGATGTAGTTCCGGTTGCGTACCTTGGAATCGAATATTCCCAGGTAGCGGGTGACGTCCAGATCCGACGCACCGGTTATGCCGGCGACATTGCCTTGGTTGTCCCGGATGATTTCTGTTTTTTTCCTGAATACGTCTAAGAAGCCCATTATTATTCCTTTTTGGGCAAAGGTCTGTAATGTATTCGGATTGTGCAAGGGAGTTAAATAACTTTTCGGGAAAGTTAAATAACTTTTTTGGGAAGGCATGAAAAACCCGCTCTTTTTGAGGGAGCGGGAGAGGTTTCCAAATAAGAATTGTCGAAAAACTTAAACAGAAACAGAAAGGAGTTCTTTTCCTATTTGATTGATCGTGTTCATAATTTCATTTTCACGCTCTTTGGATGGTTTTTTTGTTCCCCTAATATAGGCAGCTAAAAGGCTTTGCTGTATTCCCATTCGTCGAGCGACCGCCGAAGCATTGAGTTCGGGGTGAGTATGAAAGAAACGGGAAATGCCAACGGGTTCAGGATCATCGTAAAAGAAACTTTCAAATGATACATCTTCATCTACATCCGGCCAATGTATTCCGGAGTAGGACATAGTGTAATGATTACGCTGTTCATCGGTTGCATTTAGCAATTGACGATACCAAAGAAGTGATTGCCATAGTTCCCTGTCATCGTCGGTAAGGACAAAGATTTTATTGTCATCGAACCATAATTTTTTTATTTTCAATTCAGTTTCCATGATGATGATTCGTTTTGTCTTTAAATGCTTTTTTCCATTCATCAATGAAATTTTCCTTATTTTCTTCTAAAATACTTTCAGCCAAACGTATATCTTTTGGCTTTAATCCATGATTATAAATGAGTTTAATATCACTTTCTATTTCAAATTTTGCTTCGCCGTCACCATTTTGCACATGGATATGGATGGGTTCATGATCTCTTAAATAAAAATAGAATCTCAATCCGAATAAAATTAACAATGTAGGCATACCTGTATTATTCTATAATTATACTGCAAATATAGGATATATTTTTATATCCTACAAATGTTTCATCAATTATTTTCTATGTTTTACAGCATAAAAAACCGGCGCCAAGTGAATAACGCCGGTAAGTTCGCTATCTGTATAGCAAGTTCCTCCGGTAATACTTCGCTACGTCGGAAAGGATGTCCATAGCGATGTTATAGGCTTCTTTCGGCAAACGCGCCTCGTTGCGGTATTCGTATGTCAGCGTGGCGTTGAATTGCTCCATGAGGGAAACAAATTTTTGATATTCTTCCGGCTTGGTTTTCCTGAAAATGAAGTTTTTCGATTTCACAAAACCCAGATGGGCGGTTATCCGGTCAATTAAATTTTGCCCCGGCTTGTACAGGGTTACATAAGTATCCGGCAAGGCTTCCCTTATCGCTTTCCCTTCGTGAATGAAAACCGAACAGTCATACCTTACATGCTTGATCCCGTTTTCCCGGCAATAGCCGCTTATCCTCTCCGTGCCGGATTCGGGGCTGTCTGTTATCCCGGCATGGTCGATATAAATCCGTCCGCCGCTGCTGTGTGTGGAAACGAAACAAAAACCGTCCTCGTGCGGTTTGACAAATACAATTTTTTCCGGTTCTTCCGTTTCTTTTTCCGGCTCTGCATTCACCTCCGGCAAATCCGGAGCGTTGCCCGCTAAATTAATTGCTGCTATTGACATGAATTTTATTTTTTTACTGTTAAAAATCTTCGTATGTGTATCCCTGACCGGCCTGTACCTTTCCTAGCGCCTCATGCCATACCCAATAGCGGGAGGCGTCTATCCCGTGGTCGAAATCCTTTACCGGTTTATTGATATAATTACCGTCCTTATCCTTATCCCAGGCGTAGTTCCTGAACTCATACAGCAAATTGTAGGAGCGTCTTGTAACTTTTATATTCAAATCACGCATCTTTTGTATTCCTGCCAAAACAGAATCCGGCCCCTTGGATGCGGGGTAAACCGGTATCCCGGCGTTGGCTATTTCCTGAATCAAACGCGGGTCTTCGCTGTCACATATTGTTTTTTGAGGCTTCTTTTTAAGTTCGGCGATTATTTCACCCGTCAGCATCTTTGTTTTATAGCATATTTCATCCAGATACAAATCGTTGCCAGTCAGTCCGCAGTCAATAATCGCAGTCGGATGGCGGGAAAAGCCGAAGTCCATCCCATACCCGCGCTTTTCAACATATTCCGGTATTTCGTCTATCAGTTCTATCCGTTCAAAAATAATTCCCTCTTTGAGCGTTGCCCATTGTCCCATAAAGACGTGCGCGTATTTTTTCGGGTCGCTCTCCTTAACTTCTTCCGCTCCGTTCAAAAATTCATCGCCCAGATTGTCGAGGTTGTCAAGGTAGGACGTATGAATGTGCAAAACGTTCGGATGGGTGCTTATCTGAACATTTACGCCGTCAAATTCAACGATTTTATGCGTTTTTTCTATGTATTTTTTATAGATGAAGTGGTTGACGTCGGTCGGGTTCATGATGATGATTACCCGGTTTTGTATCCCTTTTTGACGGAGGGAATAAACGATCGTATCGTAGTCTTTTTCACTGACAAATTCCTCTGCTTCGTCACAGACAAACGTTGTCAGGCCGGTTATTGATTTGAGTTTGGCGGTTTGGTTGCCCGAACTGGTGAGAATGCCGCGGAATAAAATCCTGCTGCCTGAAAACTTGTTGATGATGTCCTGTTTGGTGGTGTAAAAATATTTGCCGGTTCCGTCTATCTCTATCTTTTCCCGAAACTCCGGGATTACCGATATATTGGCGGAGGCCATCGTGAATCGGGTATACAGGATGATTTGTCTTTTTTCGAAAGATAGGCGTTCTATGAATGTGGAAGCGTTGAATGATTTCCCTGACGCGCGGCCGCCGGTTATCAGAATGATGAATTTATCCTTATTCCCGTACAAAGGATAGTATATCGACTGCGGGATTATCATTTTATCCGTTCTTTAATCCATTCTTCTATCGGGATGCTGCCGGTGAGGGTTACATTGGAGTTCATGTCGATTTCGGATTTTTCTATGTATCCGCGCTTTTTGCCTTTGGTTTTCAAATAGAATATGATGGATGTTGTGTCGCCTTCTTTTATTCTTTTGTGCAGGTTGCTCTCGGCAAAGTCGATGGCTATATCGGCGATGTTTT
>JAITRG010000231.1 GCA_031288515.1 Tannerellaceae bacterium | reverse complement strand
ACCGGCCCCGTATTTTTTTGCTGAAAGGAGGCTGAAAGGTCTTCTTTCAGCCATAGCCGTTCATACGCAAGCGCTTATAAACCGGCTGGAAGCTGAAAGATAGCGCCAGACAAGCCTGTATAATAGGGTTAATGGCATGGGCCTGGAGAGGGGGATGGGGCTTTATGCTTTTGATGAGAAAGTATTAATGTGTTAAAGTAGAAATAATGTGTTCAGTCAACCATTGCGAAGACTGAAAAAACCATTATAATGATTTATTGAAGACAATATAATGGTTTACTGAAGACTGTATAATGATTTTTTTTCGTCATACGTATTGTTCTGAATATAATACAGTTGCAGGAAAGGTAACGAAAAAAAAATGGAAAAAATAAAGTTTTGAAGGGATGTGCTTAACCCAACACGCAGGTTAAACGGTATCTTTTTTGCTTTTTGTTGCATTTTAAAAAAAAATTAGAAAAAAAAGAGCGTTTAATTTGCAGGATTGAAAGGAATAACAGATATTTGAGCGGTGAGTATTGCTGGTATCGACATTTATTGTTCCCTTGCCTCAGGTTGATTAGTTATAAAATTATTAATTCATTTATTAAAATGTGTTTATTATGAAAAGGAGTCATTTACTTTTATGTTTATTCGTTCTTTACGGGCTGGGAGTTCAGGCGCAACTCAGGGTTTTACCGAATGGCCGCGTCCAGGCCGGTTCTCTGAAAGATAATAACGAGGATTTGGGCAATGCCACAAGCATGCAGATTTTTGGGAAGAACGGCGAGATGCGTACCGAATCGAAACTGTCATTCGGGGACTTTGGACATTACGACAATCAGGGCTGGAACGTTTTTGTCGGCGAATATAAAGGCGGAGACACCGATCAGCTTTGGCTGCATGGAAAATTAGGGATTTATCTTACGACCAGCGGTCGTGCAAACAGCGAGATCGCTTATTACAACCCGTTGAAGGGCAGTAGTTTTGTTTTTAATACAAACCTGTGGGTGAACGGCGTAACGATCACGTCGGACGCCCGGCTGAAAGAAAATGTCAGGCCTCTTTCTAATCCTCTCGATCTTCTGAGCAGGGTCAGCGGGGTTTCTTATAACTACAGTTTTGCCGAAATACAGAAAAACCGTAAGCCGGACGAATCCGGATTGTCTGCATCAGTAAACGAAACCCAGGTATCGGCAGATGCAGGCAGTTCGGCAAAAGACGCCGAATACCAAAAGATTCAGGCTGAAATCGACAGCAGGGAGGCGCAGGACGCCGCGCGTACACGGATCGGATTCCTGGCGCAGGACGTCCAAAAGGTACTTCCCGAACTGGTACAGACAGACGATAAGGGGGTGATGTCTATCGACTACATTGGATTTATCCCGCTTATCGTAGAAAGTATCAAGCAAATGCAGGCCACGATTGAAGAACAGCGCAAACAGATTGAAGCCCTTTTGAGCATGGCCGGCGGCACAGAGGCGGATTTACGTTCGGCGGTCTCTACCGGAGAGGCGGATGCTTTGGGCGAGGCTAAACTGTACGATGCGCCCGGCGCTTCCGTTGCCTATGTTTTACCGGCGGATTATTCCGCCGCCCATTTACAGGTGTATGATATTGCCGGCAAACTGCTGAAGAATCTCAAACTGGACAATAGCGCCGGCAGGGTTGACCTGAACGGCGGCGAAACGGGTTACGGCGCGTTTATCTATGCGCTCGTCGTTGACGGGCGGAAAAGGGATACGCTCAAAAAGTTTATAAACCGGCAGTAAGAACGTCAATAATAAGCATATGAAAAATTATTCAGTCATCGGCATTATTATTCTGTTCTGTTCCGCATTTCCTGCGTTCTCACAGGAAAAAGCAGAAAACAGCCAGGAATCAATCCCCCAGGCAGCGTCATGTGCCAGTAGCTATACAAACCAGACGGTATCATCCACTGTCAATGTGTATGGTTGCAGTACGCTCGGCGTACAGAATGTCACAGTAACCGGCGCCGGTAAATTAACGCTGGCAGCGCCGGGTAATATAACAATCAACGGCACATTTTTGGTGAATGCCGGGGGAACGCTGCTTATTACCGACAAACTCCCTCCAAGGGTTATCACTTTCGGGTATGATTTGTCCGGCAATATGACCGGCCAGCAGTCGGCCATGTAGTTATCAGTTCATTCAATTAAAAGTTATTACATGAAGATATACACGATTCCGTTTTTAGCCATACTGGGTACATTGATGGCTTTACATGCACAGACATACCTGCCGGGCAACTTTTCAGGTTCCCTGGACGTCAGTCCCATGGGAGGGGCCGCTTATTCGATTCCCCTGGACTTGCCTCCCGGCGTTGGCGGTATGACGCCCCAGACAGGTATCGTATACAACAGCCAGGGCAGGGACGGTATTATGGGAAAAGGATTTTCCGTTTCCGGGATTTCTTCCATAAACCGTCGCCAGTCAACCTTATTCCACGAAGGCGCCGTCGGACCGGTCGGTTATAATTCTTCCGACAAATACATGCTGGACGGCGCGATATTGAAAACCTCGGGAACGAACGAATTTATTACGGAGGTAAACAACGCTTCCCGTATAAAAATCTATTCGCCCAACACCTCTTCGGCGTACTTTACGGTAGAAGGGAAAGACGGGCTGGTTTACGAATACGGTAAGACGCCCGATTCAAAGCTGTTCGCCCAGGGAAGCAACAGCAGCCAGGCGGCTCTTTGGATGCTGAACAGGGTAAGCGACCGCCTGGGCAGGTACTATACCTGTACTTATGAAAAAGACGATGCGGGCGGGGAAATCAGGTTAACGCAAATCGATTATACCGGCACGTCTTCTTCGACGCCGTTTTGTTCTGTAAAATTCAATTACGGGACAAGGAATTACGAGGTAAACCTCAATTATGTTTCCGGCAGTAAATTCAAGGAGAGTAAGCTTTTAAACAGTATACAGGTATATTATGGCTCTGCCGTTTTAAGAAACTACGCTTTTACGTACGAATATTTCGATAACGCCTATCTGTTGACCCGGATAAATGTTTCCGGTCAGAATAATGAGGCATTAAAACCCATCGAATTTACCTGGTATAAAAACGGCAATTTCAAGCAGACCCAGGTTAAATACGACCAGACAAGTTACCTGAGCAAAGCCGTGATCTCGCTTGGCGATTTCAATGGGGATGGGCGGATAGATTTTGTCGCTACCCCTCAGGCCGGCGCCGGTTGGACGGGTTGGCGGTTATTCCTGGCAAATGCTGACGGAAACGGTTTTACCTATACTTCTTCGGGAACAATTGTAGACGGGTTGCAACGGGTTATCCCCGGCGATTTCAACGGCGACGGGTTAACAGATTTTATTGTACACAGAAACACAAGCGGAAAACCAAATACGGTGTATTCGACGGAAACCGGCACAATGTTCGACAACCGGTTGAATATAACGGAAGAATACCAGTGGAACCTCAATAATAATAATAACGAAGCAAGCAGGAGAGATGATGGGTCGGCTATTACATTCATGACTAAAAACGATTCTACGTTGCTTATAAAACGGACGCTGGGAGATTCAACCGCAAAAAAAAATCTGGTAAACGTTAAAGAAAACGTTACATTCGACAATTACTTTGCGTATTACAGTACCGGAAACGGCTTCGCTTATACTTCTCCGGCAATTGTGACAATAAGCCGTCCCCATAACGTTAAAATAGGGGATTTTAATGGCGATGGCGCAGTAGACCTGTTTATCTATTATACAACTAAAAGCGGTTCGCTGGCGGATTATGAAATCAGACTGTCACAATATTCCAGAGGTAATCTTAGCCCATTGAGTTTCACCACTACCGGACGGTTAGCCTCCACAGACAACTGGGGACGGGTGGAAGTATGGGATTTCAA
>JAITRG010000230.1 GCA_031288515.1 Tannerellaceae bacterium | reverse complement strand
ACCGGCCCCGTATTTTTTTGCTGAAAGGAGGCTGAAAGGTCTTCTTTCAGCCATAGCCGTTCATACGCAAGCGCTTATAAACCGGCTGGAAGCTGAAAGATAGCGCCAGACAAGCCTGTGTAATGGGATTAATGGCATGGGCCTGAAGAGGGGGATGGGGCTTTACGCTTTTGATGAGAAAGTATTAATGTATTAAAGTAGAATTAATGAATACTAAAAAAGGCGGGAACTGGATTCCCGCCTTTTTTAGTATTCATTAAAACCTGCATTAATCTATCCCGTCTGAAACGAATCGGCATGGGACAGATAGGGGCCGCATATTACTTGCCTCCTGAAAGTTTCTCTTTCAAGGCAGCCAGTTCTTCAATATCGCCTAATGTCGTTTTCTCTACAGAGCCCGTCAACACTGATGATTCATCTTCTTTCTTAGAGCGTTTGCCCTTCTTTTCGCCCGTAGCGGCGACAGATTCTTTCTTCGCATTCTTTTGTTCATCTTCGTGAATACGGCTATGGGAAAGAATGATGCGTTTCGCTTCTTTATTAAACTCAATTACTTTAAACTCAAGTTTTTCATCCACTACAGCCTGCGAGCCATCTTCTTTCACCAAATGTTTTGGAGTGGAAAAACCTTCTACGCCATAAGGCAAAGAAACCACGGCGCCCTTATCAAGCACTTCAATGATCGTACCTTCGTGGATAGACCCTACGATGAAGATTGTTTCAAACACATCCCACGGGTTTTCTTCCAGTTGTTTGTGTCCCAAACTCAAACGGCGGTTTTCTTTGTCGATTTCCAATACCTGTACGTCTATTTCGGCTCCAATTTGAGTAAACTCGCTCGGATGTTTGATCTTCTTTGTCCAGGAAAGGTCGGAGATGTGGATTAAGCCGTCTACGCCTTCTTCAATTTCTACAAATACGCCGAAGTTGGTAAAGTTGCGCACTTTAGCCGTATGTTTAGACCCTACAGGGAAACGCGCTTCGATGTCTTCCCATGGATCCGGTTTCAATTGCTTGATACCTAATGACATTTTGCGCTCGTCACGATCCAGCGTAAGAATAACGGCTTCTATTTCGTCGCCTACCTTCATAAAGTCTTGAGCGCTGCGCAGATGCTGTGTCCACGACATTTCCGATACATGGATCAAACCTTCCACGCCCGGGGCAATTTCGATGAATGCGCCATAGTCGGCCATCACAACTACTTTTCCTTTTACTTTGTCGCCCACCTTCAAATCCGGGTCTAACGCATCCCATGGATGAGGAGTCAATTGTTTCAAACCAAGAGCGATGCGTTTCTTTTCGTCGTCAAAATCAAGAATTACCACATTGATTTTCTGATCCAACTGCACGATTTCTTCCGGATGGGAAACGCGTCCCCAGGAGAGGTCGGTAATATGAATCAAACCGTCTACGCCGCCCAGGTCGATAAATACGCCGTACGAAGTAATGTTTTTAACCGTTCCTTCCAATACCTGTCCTTTTTCCAGCTTAGAGATGATGTCTTTCTTCTGCTGTTCAAGTTCAGCTTCGATAAGTGCTTTGTGGGATACCACAACGTTTCTAAATTCCTGATTGATTTTCACAATCTTAAATTCCATCGTTTTCCCTACAAACACATCATAATCGCGGATTGGCTTCACATCTATTTGAGAACCCGGCAGGAATGCTTCAATACCGAATACATCTACAATCATACCGCCCTTTGTGCGGCATTTGATGAATCCTTTGATAATTTCGTTTTTTTCCAACGCTTCGTTTACACGATCCCAGGAGCGGGTTGCACGGGCTTTTTTATGAGAAAGGATTAATTGTCCTTTTTTGTCTTCCTGGCTTTCGATGTATACTTCTACCTCATCGCCAATCTTTAAATCCGGATTATAACGGAATTCAGACATGGGTACAATCCCGTCTGATTTGAAACCGATATTCACTACAACTTCACGTTTGTTCATTGTCGTAACGGTTCCCATAACTACTTCCTTGTCTTTTACGGTATTCAAGGTTTCGTCGTACGTTTTTACAAGATCGTCCTTGCTTACATCGCCGTAAGTTTCGCCTTGCTCAAAGGCGTCCCAGTTAAAATCGTTAACCGGCTGGATGTTTTTTAAATTTTCCATTCTTTAATTGTTAATACTAAGTTTCCTTTTAATTAGTAAGTTAGACATTATATTGCCATCTCTAAAAAGCGTGGCAAAGATACGGTTTCTTTTCTGATTTATAGTTATAATCGTGAATGCTTTTTTTTATACGATTCTCTCAGCTTATAATCTCCAAATAAAAGCAATAGGGCGAGCGCCCCGATATATAAATAAAAAGGTATGGATGGAAGGCTCGCCCATTCTATTTTGGGTAAACCCAGATAGATAATCGATGCGACAGCCAGTACAATAATCAATAAGGATGCTGTAATGATAGAAAGCAGCCCGATGCGTTCGTTCCGTTTTTTTATTCTAACGGATTCGGCATATATCTGTTGCATAACCTTTTGCCGGAAGTCGACAGGGACTTCCTCCCGAGGCGCCCGGTTAAACAAATCTTTCAGCACATCTTCTCTTTTTTCATCTTTATTCATTGCCAATCCTCCCTGTTTCTTTTATTAATACAAATAACTTTTTCCGTATCCTGTGCAGTTTCGTTTTTACATTCGATACGGAAAATGCTGTAATAGAAGCTATTTCATCGATGCTTTTCCCTTCCGTATAAAAGAAAAGGATCAGTGCGCGCTCGTCGGGAGGCAATTGAGCCAGGGCTTTATCCAGTATTTCCATTTGCCTGTCCGAATCCGTTTGTTCCAAGGCGCCTGCCACTTCTTCTTCCGCTACATTTGCAATCATCGCTTCGTCAATCGCCAACCATTCCTGTCTTTTCTTCCGCGTATATGAAATAGCGGTATTATACGCTATCCTGTATATCCAGGTAGAGAAACTACTATCGCCTTTAAATCCGTTCAAGTGTTTGAACGCCTTTAGAAAGACGTCTTGCGCCAGTTCTTCGGCATCCTCCTTATTACGTACTACTTTAAAGGCCAGCGAATAAACCTGACGGCTATATTTGTCGAGGATACAAGTATACGCCGTTGTATCCCCTTCCTGTATCCGTTTAATATAATATGTATCGGAATACGATTCCATTCTATTAAATGGACGCACGCCTTGCCAATAGGTTACAACTCACTCTTGCAAAAATAATATATATTTTTCATTCCGGCTGTAACCTTTCAAAATCTGTTGCGTCAAAAAAGCAACAAACTAATTATTCACTTTTAAATATATACGATTATGTTGGAGTTTCTTATGGTCCCGCTGATTATTGGCATCTGTGTAGCGGGAGTTTATGGGTTATTTGAATTGTTTGTACGCCGCCGGGAACGTTTAGCGATTATCGAAAAGATTAGCGAGAAACTGGACGCTTCCACTTTTGAAGGTAAGTTTAATTTCGGCAGTTATTGGCCGAAATTCTCTTTCAGCGCCCTGAAAGCCGGCTGCCTGATGGCCGGAACGGGGCTTGGTTTATTGGTTGGATTTATCATTAATAATCTACCATTAACGTATCAATCGTACAATGATAGTTGGTACCGTAACGAAATTGCAGGCACAGCCTATGGAGCATCCGTCTTATTATTCGGCGGCATCGCTCTGATCATCGCTTTCATAATAGAAATGAAATTAGCGAAAAAAAGTAATTAGTTAGTCAAAAGTCGAGGGTCGAAGGTCGAAAATGCATTATTCGTTTTTGACTTTTGACTTTTGACTTTCGACTTTCAACTCTTAAAAGTAAAGTTCTCCAAAGAACTCTGTTTTGTGAAAATTCGGTTCCGGGGTTGCGATGGGATTCCAACTCAGATAATGAGGATTTTCTGTTTTGTCGGCGCATTTATAGAAATTTCCTGAAATCTTTTCCGGTAAGTTTTTTGCGTCCAAGCCCATTAATTTCAAGGGTATGGCCACAATCAACTCCCAGGCGTATACTCTTTTTCTTTCATCAAATGGTTTGCGTTCAAGGGGTTTTCCTTCTACTAACGTATAACGGCGAATTCCGCTATACTCATACGGCGCTAATGGTTTTTTGACGTCGCGAGACTGCCGCCGGGCAGCATCACATGTACCGATGCAATTGAACTCGAAGTTCATATAGTCATTCTCGCCTTCTTTCTTCATGAAAAATTCCACACAACTGTCTTCATGCACCGGGTCGCCATCCTCGCCATAAATGGCTTTAAGCGAATACCCTCTCGCAAAAAAACGAATATACATATAAACATCGGAACGGGCAATATCGAATACGGCAATCGGTTTGTAAGGATACTTCTCTTTCCAATTAACCACATTAATATAATCCCGATGCGACTTGCTCTCCATTAAAAAATCTACGGATGACATATCCAATACATCAAGAGCCGGCAAATAAGGTATCTTGAGTTTATTCATACTATCCAATTAGTGACAGATTTTAATAAAATAAAAATAAAACAAAAAATAACATCAATAAAATTATCAAAGAACCGATAATACGGCTCAGTTCCCATACTACCATGAATTAATACAATCAATACTTCGCTAAAGGTAAGCAGAAAACTGTAATAAAAATATATGTATAAAACAATTTTGTTTCTCTTTGTTTTTTTTAACTCTTTGAGTTCCCATATCATTTTCTTCCAAATCTGATAAGAAAAAAGCATATGCAAGCAATAATTTTATTTTTACTGTTGACGAAGATAGATACACATATGTACACCATTGAGATATATGGGTTTAATATCAGAAGACGAAATATAAAATGCCAAAACATTTTTATCATCAATTTTATACCTCTTTGCCTGCGGCGACAGTTTGATATTGAATTTAGTTTTGGAGTAAAGCGTGGCGAGCATATCGTTTCCCAACTTTTCGGGGGGATCAACAGCAACAATTTCAAACGCTCCTTTCTTTTGCGCCACACCGAACACACTCCAGCCGCCCGAAGTGTTGGAAAATGCCGAAACTGTTTGTTTGATTTTTCGTAACTACTCAGGTAGTATTCATGCATTGGATGTCAGCAAGACATTTCAAAGCGGTAAAAACATCCTGTCCATTTTTGATAGTGGTGTCAATAACAGAGCGAATCCTTGCAAAGC
>JAITRG010000180.1 GCA_031288515.1 Tannerellaceae bacterium | reverse complement strand
CAGGAGTAGCCGGAGTCTTTTCGGCTGTACAAGGTGCAAGTTCTTTGTTTGTCAAAGACAACGAAAAGTTAATGGCTGTACAGACACGATTGCAGTCCGTTATGGCTGTCACTATCGGGCTACAGCAGGCAGCCGTTACGTTAAGTGCTACCAGTGCGTTTCGTACGCAGACACTTACAGCAATCCAGAGAGGATATTCTACAGCATTACATGCCACAAGCGGGGCTTTGGTAAAGATGGGGGTATCTGCTAATGCCGCCAATATTGCATCTAAAGCATTAATGGGAACACTAACGCTTGGCCTGTCAGTTGCCATCACCGGCATAATAATGTTAATTGATAAATATAGAGAGTCGGAACGAAAGAAGAGGGAAGAAGATAAAAAAAACCTTGAATTGATAAAGCAAAGAAAAGAAGCGGAAGAAAGTATGAAGAAATCCGCCGCGTCTACTGTTTCTTCTCAACTTACGGAATACAAGAGGCTACAAGCTGCTTACAAGGCATTGGGGGATGATATAAAGAAAAAGAAAAAATTTGTTGATAATGCCAAATCCTCTTTTGATAATCTTGGTATTTCTGTAAAAAACGTCAGTGATGCAGAAAATTTACTGATCAATAACGAAAGCGCATTCATTAAAACATTAAATAACCGCGCATTGGCTGCTGCTGCAATGGAGATGGCTTCTGAAAAATATAAAGGGGCTATTGAGAAGATGATGGAAGCGGAAGTGGTAAAGAAAAAACCTGAGGAATTTACATTCGGAGACATACCCCCTGAATGGCAGGAAAAGGCGAAAGGCAAATCTTTTGATAAAATCAGAAAACGGTTTTCAACCGGCGATTTGCCTTTTGGCTTAACAGAATCAAATTTTGAAGAGAGGGTAAAAGAAAGAGCGGAAAAAGGAAATAAAACATATAAAAAGCTATGGGATTTATATCAAGAGTTTTTAAATGAATCTGCCGTTGAAGTCATGTCGGGTTATAAAGCCGAATTAGACACGGACATAAGTAAATTTATAAAGGAAGGATCTGAGAGTACAAGACAGGCTATGGAGTTAATGCAGGGTAACGCCGGCATTTTTGAATTGGCCGGATTCACTTCTTCTGGGAATAAGGATGATGAAAATAAAGTTAAAAAGGCGATTGAAGAGCAAAAAAGATTACAGGATGAAATTCTCCACATCCAATACGAACGTGAAAATTTGCATGTCTCAGCCATTAAAGATGAAGGTGAGCGGGTACGTAAACAAATTGAAGTAGAGTATCAACGTCGGATTGATGAAGTAAAACGTCAGGAGAAAGAGTGGAAAAAGGCACAGTCCGGTACCTTGAGGGATGATCAGCAAAAATGGATTGACGAGAAGAAGGGGCTTGCAGAAGATACACGGGTGAACGGCTTGAAAAAGATAGAGGAAGAATCCCAGAAAGCCCAACTTGAATCCATACGTGAATATTTGAAGGAATACGGCACTTTTCAACAAAAAAAGTTAGCTATAGCTGAAGAGTACGCCGAAAAGATCAGAAAAGCGGAAGCGGTCGGGAATGAAGGCGAAGTGAAGAGCTTAAAGCAGCAGCAGCAAATAGCTGTTGCAGGTCTTGAGACAGCCGCTATCAAAGCCGAAATAGACTGGCAGGTTGTATTCGGTGAGTTTGGCAGCATATTCAAGGATGCGATAAAGACCACACTGGATAAAGCCGAGAGATACATCCGGACAGATGAGTTCAAGAACGCAGCCCCGGAAAATCAAAAGGGGCTGATTGACGCAGTGAATCAAATGAAAAAATCATTAGGTGGTAGCGGAGGATTGAATTTCAGGAAGCTGAGTCAGGATGTCCAGACATATCAGGCTTCTCTTCACGAACTTAATAATGCCAGGGATGAAGAGATCCAGACTCTAAATGAACTTAAAAAAGCACAGAAAACTTACGAAGAAGCGATCAAGAATGGTACGGAAGAAGAAAAGAAAGTAGCTAAAGAAGCCCTTGATACGGCAAAGCAGAATGCGGATTCCGCGTCCGGAAATGTAAAAACACAAGCGGCTATTGTAAATCAAGCCCAACAAAATGTGTCCGACACTGCTACCAATCTAAAAAGCAGCATGGAAAATGTGATTGATGGGTTATCTAAATTATCTTCAGGCGGGTTAAGAAATTCCTACGATGGTTTTATTCAGGCTAGCAAGCTGATGGGTGGTGCAATGGGAAAAGTCGCTGAAAGCCTTGAGAGTGTTCCCATAATAGGCTGGATACTATCAATCATCGATATTCTTAAAGACGGACTTAGCAATCTCATAGGTAGTTTGCTTGATGCCATCTTCAATGCAGTTGGCGGTATCATTCATGATATTTTATCCGGAGATTTATTCGTAACTATTCTTGATTCCGTCAAAAACGGCATCGGGAAAATATTAAATGCTATATCATTTGGTGGCTGGAACTCTCTCATGGATTCAATTAATGGCGGTAATGCTAAAGAGGTAAACGCAATCATTGATAAGTTGACCACATCAAACAAATACCTGATCACAGCTATCGACAAACTAACCGCTGAAATGTCAAAATCGGGAGGCGCTAAGGCTACCGAATATTATGAGTCCGCACTCGAAAAACAAAAACAGAAAGTTGAGAATGACAGACAGATGCTTGAGGCTAAAATGGGCTATCACAGTGCCCACCATTCGAACGACTACTATATAAATGACGCATTTAGTGCGGACGACTGGAAAATCGCTTCCGATTATATTGGGAAAAACCTACGAAGCGCCGCCGACCTATGGAAATTAAGTCCGGAAGATTTAGCTAAACTTCAGGAACTTCCGGAGATCTGGGATAAAATCAATAAAGGTAAATATGATCAATCGGATTGGCTTGATGAGTATATAAATGATGCCGGTACATTGCTTGAACTTACCGAACAATGGCAAGATGCTATAACAAATACATCCTTTGACAATATAAGGAGTGAAATGAAAAGTCTTCTCGCCGATTTTAAATCGGATTCAAAATCGGTGATCGCAAGTGTTGATGAATTCATGAAAAATGCTATTCTGGATTCCATCGTGTCCGGTACTTACTCCGAATTGATCCGCGAGTGGCAATCCCTATTCGCTGATGCCATGAAAGATGGTATATTGACAGCTACTGAAGCCGATTTCCTGCGAAATAGATATCAAAGCATCTTTGATCAAGCGATAGCCGACCGGGATGCAGACTACGACGCGGCGGGTATTAAGGATACGGACGAATACAGTCAGTCCGGCAGGGCAGGAACGTTGACCACAATCAGTCAGGATACAGGGAACGAGTTGAAAGGCTTATTTACTTCGGTTCAGATGCACGTAAGTAGTATGGATAACAATATTGCGAACTTCGCGCAGGTTATGTATCAGGCGATGGATGCGATAAGCGAACTGATAGACAATACGTCATATTGCAAGTATCTGGAACAGATCAATGAGAGACTGGAACGTGCCGAACGGGATGGATGGAAAATATCATAGAATGGAATATCTGAAAGAATTGCTATATATCAATGATATGGATGTATTCAAAGAATACGGCGTGTTCCTGACCGAAACGGAAGCAGGCGGACATACGAACTATGATGCGCTGCTCTTGCCTCCCAAATTGAAGGAATACGTAGTTGTGGATTTCCGCGAAGAAGACGGAGAGAAACTGCCGGATAACCTGATTCCACGCTACGAGGCGCGGGATGTCACCTTGCATTTCGCACTCCGCGCCTCTAATCCGATTGCTTGGAAAACAAAATATACCGCATTCCTGACTTTACTAAAATCCGGATGGCTCAATATCCGGGTTCCGGAACTGGACAAAACCTATCGGATGTATGTGAAGGAATTTAGCAGCTATGAGCAACCAACTCCTTTTGCCGGTGAAATATATTGCCGGTTCAAGGTAAGGTTCCGGGAGCCTAACCCCTCATTCTAATAAGATTTAAATAGTGTTCAAATGGCATTAAATATATACGATAAGAACGGAGTTATGAAACTGGCTGTCGCCCCGGCAGACAGTTCTACCCATCAGCATGCTATCCAGGAAGACAACGTGTTGAATCTATCGTTTGTCATTCCCGAGTACCATTTACTGGATGTAAACGATTACGTGGACTTCGGTGGTTCCCGCTACCGGGTCATTGAACAATATGTTCCGGGGCAAAAGTCTACTGTAGAGTGGGATTATTCGATTAAATTCTATGGAGTAGAGTCATTAATCAAACGCGGCCTTGTGCTGAAGCTGGTCGATAATGAAATGCAGCCGGTGTTCTCTTTAACCGCTCCGGCAAGTCAGCACATGACGCTGTTAGTCGATAACATCAACCGTATATTTGGCACAACCGATTTTAAGGTCGGAGAGGTTATTGCCACTGAAAATATTCATATAGATTATAACAGCACTTACATATCCGATGGCCTGTCGGAACTGTCTAAACAAGCCGGTACCGAATGGTGGTTTGACGGTATGACCGTGAACCTGATCCGGTGCGAATATGGCGCCGAAATTACACTGGGCTACCGAAATGGTTTAACCAGGTTGGAACGTACAACAGCCAATAATGTGAAGTTCTTTACCCGGTTATATCCGCTTGGCAGTACACGTAATATTGATTATTCCACTTATGGATATAACCGCCTCCAACTTCCCGACGGACAAAAATATGTGGAACAGAATGTGTCTACTTATGGCATCATAGAACATAGCGAAGAAGCCTCGTTCTCGCACATCTATCCGCGCCGGGTGGGTGTGATCAGCGCAGTGCGCTCGGAAGAAAAAACAGGAACAGACGGTAATCTGTTTAAAATATACTATTTCAAAGATGCGGATATTCCGTTCAATCCAAACGACTATGAAATTTCCGGGCTGGTTAAACATATAACCTTTGAGTCCGGAGAACTCAATGGACGGGACTTTGAAGTTAACTATGATTCAGATACAGAGGAATTCGAGATCATTACCCAATTCCCGGAATACTCCGAACAGCTTCCGAATGATATCCTAACACCGGAAGAGGGCAATAAATATGTGCTTTGGAATCTCCGTATGCCAGATGAGTACTACCTCATGGCCGAGCGGGAGTATCTTGAAGCAGTCATTGCTTACATGGCGGATAACAATCTGGATAAATCGGTTTACAAGGCTCCGACAGATTACATAGAGATAGCCCGGCGCGGTCTGAACCTGATCATCGGACAACGTATACGGTTGGAAAGCGAACAGTTTTTCCCGGAGCAGGGGTACCGTAGTAGCCGGATTACACGGATCACATGTAAGATCAATAATCCTGCACAGATGGATATTGAAATCAGTGATGTGCTGAGCGTGGGTAAGGTTACAGCGTTGGAGAATAGTGTGTCTGAGATTAAGACTATCATCGAAAGCACACGGGACGGACTACCTGATATTATCAAAACGTGGGAAAGTACCCCGCCGGGTGACTGGAACTTGTACTCGGCATTGAAAACTGTCCGTTCATTCCTGAACAGGCAATTCGATGATATTGCACAGGGACTGATTACTTTCATAAAAGGCATCCGGATCGGAAAGGAGTTTGTTCCGGGCTTTACAGGTATCGGCGGTTTTTTCGACCAACATGCCAATGGTGAAGTTGAGTCACTTTTTATTCGTCGAAAACTCATTGTTCCTGAAATTGTGTTCAACAGTGTAGAGGTCAATTTGGGAGACAAATGGCGCGCTCCGGGAGGAGGAGTCATTCAAACGGTAAACACTGAAACACGTACCGTCGACCTCGACCTGCAAGACGGACAGATAGGTGCCGTTGCCGTGGGCGACATCTGCATGGGTATCTTCCATTCGCTTGAACCGGCCGAAAACGCTACCGAATATATGGACGACAGCCTTGGCAACCGCACCTATGCCGGCTTTATGACCGTATACTTCACCGTAACGGAAGTAATCGGCGATCGGAACCAACAGTTCAAATACCAGCTGCGTCCAGAGAGCGAGCGCTGGCCGCATAGCTTCCATCCGGCCGGCCTGATGCACTTCGTTGCGTACGGTAATTTCGTCGATACCGATCGGCAGACGTCGGTTTACGAAACGCGTACCTATACCCGCATGCTTTGGAAGCAAAACACTTGGGAGATCGGAGCACACAATATTGCCCAGCAGGAGGGTGACCTGTCCAACATGAACGTGCACGGCATAGGCATGACCGGATATTCGTCTTACCTGAACAACATCTATATGACCGGTTCGATCAATCAGATCAAGCCGGACGGGTCTACGGCACCTGTCCCGAACTTCCTTCCGGACTGGGCAGCGGGAGATCAGGTAAACTTCTACGATGAAGTCAGCTACCGGGGCGGTCGGTGGTTATGCGTCGATGAAGACGGTACGGACACAGTACCCGGCCCCGGCAACCAATCCTGGTTTCAAACTGTCGCGCCCGGTAATGACGGCGCAAGCGTAACCAGTCTGGGCGATTGGCGAACAGGATTAAATGTACCCAACCTCGGAGTAGTCCGGATGGGCCGGGCCACATGGATATGCATCAACCCCAACGGCACCACTAATCCGCCGCTTTGGACAGTCACTGACAAGGACGGCAACCGGATCATGCAGACGCAGGACGGCGGTCAAACGTGGGGTTATATCTTAACCGGTGAGATCAACACAGCTGAATACACATTAGTTGCCGAAGACGGAATTAACGGCGTCGACGGCAAAGATGGCGGTCAGGGTATTCAGGGTTGTATTATATTAAAGTCCGAATGGGGGCTAAACAACGAATATCGCAATGATGAAGCACTGACTTCAGGAACACGTTATCTTGATGTAGCACTCGTTCGGGATGATTCGTTGCAAACAGGATGGCAGGCCTATAAGTGTCTTAAAACACATATCAGCTCAGTGGCCAACGCCCCCGGCAATGCCGAATTTTGGGAAGCCTTCGGATTAAATGTCAATGCGATATTTACTTCATTGATCATCGCCAAGGATGCGCAGATTGACTTCATGCAAGGCAATCAATTGCTGATCAAGAAACCGGACGGAACGGTTACGGCCGGAGTGTCCGGCAGTCAGGAGGGTGGTAAGATCAGGTTCTGGGCCGGCGGAACTTCGCCGCAGGACGCTCCTTTCAGTGTAGATGAACAGGGTAATGTTATTGCGAAACAAGGTTCTTTTGCAGGTATAGTGCGCCTGTCAACCAACTATGAAGGCAACATCTCCGACGATAACATTTTTTATCTTCCTGTACAGACCACGCTAAAAAACATGACGATGGGTCATGAATTGGAGGATATCGGCAAAGTTGTCCGCCTATTTAACCCCGGTGCATATACGGATGCCGATTACAGGATTGGCTGTTGTACGTTCGGAATAACAGGCGGCTTTACGGATGCAACGTTGGGGACAGTTTACGCACTGCTTAAGCCGCAGGAAGTACTTGAACTAACGTGTTACCGTCTCCCGCCGTCAAAATTCAACAACGCGTATCAAACTGTCGGAAAATGGTACATATCAGGACGATACAGCCAGGATGATTTTAAAAAGACCTATGCCATCGGCCGGTTCCCACGGATGCTGGCCATCGGCCGGTTGACGGGCACGCCCAGTGGCGCAGGTATAAGCTATACCTTTTACGACGGAAGAACATCCGGGGTGTTTTCCGTAAACAGGGTCAAGACGTCGCGGTATCGTGTTTCTTGGAATAGTGGTGTAATACCAACAGGATACACCGTAATGCTCACTGGGTATGGGCCTGTATATAGCGGCGAAGCACCTACAAAAGGAACAGTTTATACACAATCCTCGAATGACTTTGAAATCGTCGTCAGTGATGATGCGACAGGAAATGATGGAAGTTGCAACTTTATGATTTTCGCACCTGACTGGGAGTATGATTTACAAAACATATAAATAATATTCATTATAAACTTAATTGTATGAAAACAAAAATCTTTTGCCAGATCCTGCGCATAAGTGCTCCTGTTACAGCGCGATAATGCTATTCGGCTTTATCTTTTCCAAGTTGTCGGAAAGTGAAATGAGCGACAGAGTTCGGAACCACGAGAAAATTCATGTTGCACAGTACCTGGAGTGCTTTATTCTCGGTTTTGTCCTGGCGACGTTCCTGATCGGATACACCTGCTCGCTGGCTTCACTGTGGTTGCTACTCTTGCCGTTTTCGCTCTATTACATCTTATATCTGGTTGAAGCAGGTATATCATTCGTGCATCATTTTTTTGCGCACAGCAAAAAAAATGCAGGTAGGTATGGCATAGCACAACGGAGTGCGTATCTGAATTCGGCCATTGAAATGGAAGCGTATGACAACGAAACCGATTTTAAGTATATCGAAAAAAGGTCGTGGTGCGCCTTTATCAAATACTACGGAAAACTGTAATTAATATAAACGAAACAGAGAATTTAAATTAGTATTAACCGGGGCTGAAAATCAATTGAATTTAAACGTCCCTTAAAAATCACATAGTATGGAAGATATTAAAGAAAGTGATATGACTAAGGTGACAACTTTAGTTGATAACGATTATTTTAGAACTATTACAGCAAATGGGAATAGTGGAATATTACCATTTGCATCATTTAGAGAATTAATGAACTGCACCCCGATGGGAATATATGCACCAAACTCAGGTAGGACATCTATCTTGATTAAAACAAATATCTCTAAATTAGAAAATAAAATGTTTGTTTTAGAGATAAAGGGGAATAGTTACGATGTAACCCGTGATCCTTTTAATATTCTGTTACAAGGGTATAATTACAGCATAGGTAATGAGATACTTGCGAGTAGTGCCCATTCTATTGGATGGGATCTGGTAATATCTGCTTTCATTTTTGAGGGCTATCTATGCTTCTGGATTCCAAATCAAAGGCTATTTAACTCATTCCTTGCATATGTATATGTTTTAGATGGAGAGGTGGGAAAACCTATTTTCAATGCAATAACAGGAATGAGTGCTTTAGAAGAAATGCCTTCAAGTGTTGAACGCTTAATTGTCATCAGCCCACGAGTATTATAAGTTTATTAAATAGTTTAGGAGGGGTTATTCCCTCCTAACTTACATCTATACTTTCGGTTATCAATGTAGCATTGTCGGGTATTTGGGCGGCAGGGAAATATGTAGGAACGCTCAGTTGAGAAATAAATCTTAAATAGAGATTCCCATAGCCACGATTTACGTCTACAAATAGATGTATTCGATTATCTAAGAGAAAAGATTTCACTATAACATCAGATATACCAAATTTATTTAAAGTAAATCCTCCGGAATTGTTTATTGAGGATGCCACATAGGTTGCACTTGTTAGGTATCCGTTACTTGAAATAGCTTTGATTTCAAACATGATATATTGATCGTTAACCGCATCTTGTTTCGTATCAATAATTATTTTCTTATCGTAGAAAAAATTCAGGAAGATACCTCGTACAAAGGTGTTTTCAATAGTACCGAGTAAACCTTTTTTTTCATTTGTAGCTATGGGAAGTACTTCTCTAATCGCTTCTATGAACGATGCCTTATCAATCAACACACTATTCTTGTCTTTGTCCAATATGCGGATGTAACTGCCACCATCCATTAATGTCACTTTAACCATTTCGTTTTCCTTAATATCTGCCATTTCATTCTATTTTTAAGGGACGCTCTTTGTCAGCTATTTTTCACGCGATTTTTGCCGGAAGAAATTCCGGTAAAATATCCCGATTATTATTGTCCCTTAAAAATAGAATAAGATGGCAGACAAGAAAGAATCAGAAATGAATCAAGCAAGCGACTTTCAGTACGTACGTGGGTTGGATCCGCAAGGAAATAGTGTAAACATTGATAGATCGGAGTTTTTAAGGATTATAAACTTGGCTAAAATACTATCTCTTGAACCTGGGCAAGAGGCGGAAATTTATCCAAACCTATATGGTTTATATCAGATTGATGACTATTCATCCGGGTCGACAGCTATTTATTTAGCAAGTTACAATAATACATTTTTAATTCAATCATTAGGTGTGGATCTTTTTGGAACTTCACCGGGCGATAAAACTTTATCTTTCTATAAAAAAGAAGGTAACTCACCTTTGTATTTATCTAATAATTCGGAAGATGCACATTCTGTTGGATTTAAAAGGCTTTAGGAGGGGTATCCCCTCCTAATTCACTCTTGAACAAATCCCTCCATCAGGTCGCCACCATAGTTGTCCAACTCGATCATGATCTCCGTCTAGTACTATAAAAAAAGTCACTGGAGACACATTTGCTTTAAAGCGTATAAAAACCCCCGCAGAGCCTCCAGGAGCATAGCTGTCATCGCCTGTGTGGGCATTGTTATACCATCCATAACCGCTGTTATACCCATCATGATTGCCTATGATGTTTACCCCGTCGTTTGGTAAAGCCATTAACTCAAATGCTAATCCGATACCAGGAACATATTTCATCAAATCAGCTACAGATATTTTAATGCTATTTCCTTGTGAGTCAATTGCCCTAATCCATTGGCAATTTTCACCCGCGATTAAATCAGTCTCTTTCTTGTCTGCCATACTATGTGATTTTTAAGGGACGAATGAGATATACCTTTAATTTATGTAGTAATCAGATAGCCGGAATCTTATCACATTTATATGCAAAAATCAGGGCAATTTATTCTGTCAAATTATAGCGCTCAATAAACCGGTTTAAGGTAATCCCGTGTACTTTATATAGTCGACACATTGATGCCTTTGAAGCTCCAGCACTAAGCATTTTCTTTATTTCCTTTTCTTTTCCAGTTAGTTTATAGTAACTATTTGTTGAACCACGCTGCCGGCCAAGCCGAACCCCTTCCGATTGACGTCGTTTTAACCCCTCTTTAGTACGTTGGGATATCAGGTTTCGTTCCATTTCAGCAATAAAACCATAAACGGACGCTATCAATTTCGACATGGGATCAGGCCCTAATGTATAATTATCTTTGATTGTCTGTACAGTAACTCCTTTCTCTAAACAGACTTTCAGGACATCTAATATCATGAACATAGAACGCCCCAATCGGCTAATTTCCGAGCAAACGAGTACATCACTCCCTTGTAACTTCTTGATTAGACCTCCGAGTTTTCGTTTTTTCACCTCCTTTGTTCCAGAGATTGTTTCGGATATCCATTTATCTATTTCCCACCCACGGGATTCACAATACCGTCTGATCTCAAATCTTTGATTCTCCACCGTTTGTTTGTCTGTTGATACACGAATATAGCCGTAAATCATAAAAAATGTTTTGTGAAAAATTAGTAATAGCTATCTTTGCGCGCAGAAGGGCTACCTTTAGTATGTGAAGAAGCATACTACTTAACTATACGTCGAAAAGACAAAAAGAAAGAGAGATAGTTCTGCGCCCAAATGCAAACTACCTCTCTTTTTCTTTATCCAACGAATAAATAAAAAGCCCCCGACCAATTAAGAACGACGCCAATCATATCTTAACACAAAGATGCGGTAACACGCACAGCCGGGGGCTAAATGCCCTCTACTGCGTGTTACCGCATTATTTTTTGCGTATTAATATGATTGGCACTACAAAAATAATCAAATCTTTAAGATATGACATTCTATGAGATCGTAAACTTTAATAAAGAGTTGCTTGGCCGTCTCATGAAAATTGGCTTCAAGCCCGACGATTGCAGGTGGATAGAACTCTATGCTGAGTATGGACGAATGAAATTCGATGGAGACAAAGTAACGTACATTGTATCGTTCCTTTCGGATAGGTATAAAGTATCGGAACGGAAGATATACGCGATAATTAAACGTTTCGGAACAGACTGTACGGATCGTGCGGTGTGATGAACTTACCAAATTCGCCATACCAAGATATCTACTTCTACATTTGTCAGAACTAACAAATATAGATATGGGAGAATTTAAGTACAAACAACAGTATGGCATTGTCGTCATCTGCAAGGATGAGAAAGAACAGCAAACACTCTATGAAATGTTGCGGGGGTTAGATTTAAACCTTAAAGTGGTAACAGTATGAGAATAGAGGTAAGACATCATTGCGATGATTTCAATACTTATCGCGCCGCACGTGTAAAGTCTCTTTTCAACGCTAAGAGTGGGTGTGATTGGGAACATGCGGCAGATTTACCCATTGAGGAAGCCGAGTGGAAAATTGGGCTGATTGTCGGGCCTTCCGGCTCCGGCAAAACCAGTATTGGCAGTCGTATTTTTGAGGATATACCTATCTATGATCTTTATGCAAACTGGGATGAGGGCAAATCCATCATAGATTGTATCGCACCTGAGGGCGACTTCAACACGGTTACCGGTGCGCTTGCCAGCGTGGGACTTGGAGATGTTCCGGCATGGCTGCGACCGTTCCATGTGTTATCCAATGGTGAAAAATTCCGTGCCGGTTTGGCGCGCCTTCTCTGTGAACGTCAGGAAAGGGTTGTCGTGGATGAGTTTACCAGTGTAATAGACCGACAAATTGCCAAAATAGGCGCAATGGCGTTCGCCAAGACATGGCGACGTGGTAATGGACAAATTGTACTATTATCGTGTCACTATGACATTATTGAGTGGCTACAGCCGGATTGGATATATGATACACGGGAGGCACGGTTTAGCCGTGACTGTCTTCGGCAACGCCCGGATATCGAACTTCGGATTTATAAAGTCAAGGGAAGTGTGTTCAAACATTTTAAGCCGCATTATTATTTAGACTTGCCTCTTCCGGTGGCGGCGGAGTACTATGTGGGTATGGTTGGTAACGAACCGGTATGCCATATTGCAGTAGCGCCTCTATTCACTGCAAATGCTTATCGGGCAACACGTCTGGTTACTATGCCCGAATGGCAGGGAGCGGGAGTGGGTACACGTTTCCTGAACTTTATTGGAGAATATCATCTAAAAGGTTATGGGCGATGCGGGCATAAGTTTCCCATGTTCTTTCACACGTCACATCCACAACTATGCGCTGCCCTGCGTTACTCAAAAAAATGGCAGCAGACAGCCGCAAGCTTATATGGATCCAACAAGACGCGTTCAGCCACCAGCCTTCAACGATCGGACGCTGAAAGGGGAATTAGAAACGGGTGCGGCACCGGGTACGGCGGACACTTCCGAGCTGTACAGGCATTTAAATATGTGGGAGAGAATAACGTATGAGAATAGAATTGCTTGGGAATAACACTACGTCAGCATATATAGAGGCGCGTAAATTGTTGCTCCGGATGGGGCATCACCTTGTGACTTCAACAGAACTACCGGACATCGCTATTGCTCCTCTGCTCACAGAGAGATTGGCTGAAGAACGACTATTCAGACCATTATATGGTACACTAATATTTCACCCGTCTCCATTACCTTATGGCCGTGGGGCGAGTGCCATCCGTTGGGCATATCGAAGAAAGGAACCTGTTACGGCCGCAACATGGTTTTGGGCATCCAAACGTTTAGACGCAGGTGACATCTGCGAGCAGGAAGTGGTAAGGATAGACTACACGCTCCGTCCCCGTGAGTTCTACGAGCGGGACATACTTCCTGCCATGCTTCGGACGCTTGAGCGGGCGGTAATGGGAGTAGTATCCGGTAATGTCCGTAAGGTTCCACAGATTGAGAAGTACGCTACGTATGATGCCATAATCAAATAAATACTATATTAAGAGAAAATGAAGAAAAAATGGCATTCAAATATTATTTGAATGCCATTTTAAATAGTGAGTGTGCTTCCTTTTTTTATGTACGTTTCGTTTTGAGGCCTTCTGCCGAAAAATGTACGTTTCGTTTTGAAAATCGCAGGCGTTTCGTTTTGCGGATTTTAAAGGTCTATAACAGTGGTGACGCCAGTGCTATTGTTTGGTCTTACCAC
>JAITRG010000107.1 GCA_031288515.1 Tannerellaceae bacterium | reverse complement strand
GATTGTACTGGAGTCAATGGAATTTCCGGAGCCGGTTATTGGTATTGCTATTGAGCCTAAAACACAGAAAGACTTGGATAAGTTAGGGATGGGATTGGCCAAATTGGCCGAAGAAGACCCTACTTTCCGTGTTCAGACAAATGAGGATACCGGGCAAACAGTGATCAGCGGTATGGGCGAGCTTCACCTTGATATTATCATCGACCGCCTGCGCCGCGAGTTTAAGGTAGAATGTAACCAGGGCCGTCCGCAAGTAACCTATAAGGAGGCTATTACCAAAACGGTTGAGCTTCGCGAAGTGTATAAAAAGCAATCCGGAGGCCGTGGTAAATTTGCCGATATCATTGTTCGTGTAGGGCCGGCAGATTCGGATTTCGAAGGCGAATTACAATTCATAGACGAAGTGAAGGGGGGGAATATTCCGAAAGAATTTATTCCATCTGTTCAGAAAGGTTTTTTGAAAGCCATGAAAAATGGCGTATTGGCCGGGTATCCGTTAGACCAACTGAAAGTTACGCTTATCGACGGGTCGTATCATACCGTAGACTCAGACCAGTTATCGTATGAAATATGCGCTATCCAGGCATTTAAAAGCGCATGCGAGAAAGCAGCCCCAGCCTTGATGGAGCCTATCATGAAAATAGAAGTGGTTACTCCGGAAGAAAGTATGGGGGATGTGATTGGAGACTTAAATAAACGCCGCGGACAGGTGGAAGGTATGGAAACAAGCCGTACAGGCGCCCGTATTGTTAAAGCAAAAGTACCGTTGGCAGAAACCTTTGGTTATGTAACGGCTTTGCGTACGATTACCTCCGGGCGTGCGACGTCTTCCATGCAGTTCTCGCACTATACAGAGTTGTCAAGCTCTATTGCAAAACAGGTATTGACTGAAGTGCAAGGGCGTGTAGATTTAATAAAATAATAAATTACCGGGGGAGGAAATGGCTCTTTCCCCGGTTAATAACAATTAATAATTAACATTTACAAATTAATTGATGAGCCAGAAAATTAGAATCAAATTGAAATCTTACGATTATTCATTGGTTGATAAATCAGCGGAGAAAATCGTAAAAACAGTAAAAGCGACAGGCGCGGTTGTAAGTGGACCGATTCCTCTCCCTACGCACAAGCGTATTTTTACTGTGAACCGCTCTACATTCGTGAATAAAAAGTCGCGCGAGCAGTTCGAACTCTCTTCTTACAAGAGATTGATTGATATTTACAGCTCAACTGCTAAAACAGTTGATGCATTGATGAAGCTGGAATTACCCAGCGGCGTTGAAGTTGAAATTAAAGTGTAATAATTAAAAATTTAGCGAAATGCCAGGATTATTAGGAAAAAAAATCGGAATGACATCCGTTTTCAGCGCCGAGGGAAAGAATCTTCCATGCACTGTTATCGAAGTGGGTCCTTGCGTCGTTACACAAATTAAAACGCTTGAGAGAGATGGCTATGAGGCTGTACAGTTGGGTTTCGAAGATAAAAAAGAGAAACACACGACTAAGCCTGAAATGGGTCATTTTGAGAAAGCGGGTGTAACCCCCAAGAGGCACTTGGCCGAGTTCAAGAATTTTGAAAATGCGTATAATCCGGGTGATGTGATCACCGTGGATTATTTGAATGACGCCGTATTCGTAGATGTAGTAGGCACATCTAAAGGTAAAGGATTCCAAGGTGTTGTAAAACGCCATGGATTTGGTGGCGTAGGCCAGTCTACACACGGGCAGCACAATCGTTTGCGTGCTCCGGGTTCTATAGGCGCCTGTTCGTATCCGGCAAAGGTGTTTAAAGGTACGCGTATGGCTGGGCAAATGGGGAATGAACGCGTTACCATCCAGAATCTGGAAGTGATCAAGGTGATGCCGGAACATAATCTTTTATTGGTTAAAGGATCTGTACCGGGAGCAAAAGGTTCAATCGTATTAATTGAGAAATAATGGAACTGAACATATTAAATATTAAAGGTGAAGATACCGGAAGAAAGGTAACTTTAAATGATGCGATTTTCGGCATTGAGCCTAACGATCATGCTATTTATCTGGATGTAAAACAGTATATGGCCAATCAACGCCAGGGAACGCATAAGGCAAAAGAAAGAAGTGACATGTCTGGCAGCACACGTAAATTGGTTCGTCAGAAAGGGGGCGGAGGCGCTCGCCGCGGCGATATTAATTCGCCGGTTTTGGTGGGTGGAGCCCGTGTTTTTGGCCCGAAGCCAAGAGACTATAGCTTCAAATTGAATAAAAAGGTAAAAAGCCTGGCGCGTAAGTCGGCTTTGGCTTATAAAGCGAAAGGCAATGCAATTGTGATAGTTGAAGACATTACAATGGAAGTTCCGAAAACAAAAGATTTCATCGCCATGGCTAAGAGCCTGAATGTTGGCGATAAAAAATTGTTATTGGTTTTACCTGAAAACAACAAGACTATTTATCTGTCTGCACGTAACTTGAAGAAAGCGAGCGTAATTGCCGCTTCCGAATTAAATACGTACAGAGTACTGGACGCCGCTAATCTGGTGATTACGGAAAGTTCGATAGCAGTTATTGAAAAACTTTTTAATGCATAAGGAGTAAAAAAATGGGAATTATTATAAAACCTATCATAACAGAGAAACAATCGGCGATAACAGACAAGATGCCAAATCGCTATGGTTTACGGGTTTCTCCTGACGCCAACAAGCTGGAAATTAGAAAAGCGGTTGAAGAAATGTACGGCGTTACCGTAATAGATGTGAATACCATGAATTATTCGGGTAAACGTAAAACGCGTTATACTAAAGCAGGTACCATCAACGGTAAGCAAACGTCTTTTAAGAAAGCAATCGTTACATTGAAAGACGGAGATATAATTGATTTCTTTAGTAATATCTAAAAAAGGAAATGGGAATACGCAAATTAAAGCCCACAACACCGGGGCAGAGACACAAAGTTATTGGTGCATTTGATAAAATCACTGCAAGTACACCAGAGAAGTCTCTTGTAAAAGGTAAGAACCGTACAGGTGGCCGTAACAACACAGGTAAGATGACCATGCGCTATATTGGCGGCGGTCATAAGAAAAGGTACAGGATTATCGATTTCAAGAGAAATAAGGATGGCGTTCCGGCAACAGTGAAATCAATTGAGTATGATCCGAATCGTACTTCTCGTATTGCATTGTTGTATTATGCAGACGGAGCAAAGAGTTATATCATTGCCCCGAATGGACTGGAAGTTGGCCAGACAGTGATTTCAGGCAGTAACGTAGCGCCCGAAGTAGGAAATACATTGCCGATGGCAAATATTCCTGTGGGTACTATTATTCACAATATCGAGCTTCGCCCGGGGCAAGGCGCCAAATTCGTACGTTCGGCCGGCGGTTTTGCCCAGTTGACGTCAAGAGAAGGCGATTATGTAATTATCAGAATGCCTTCCGGCGAAACAAGAAAGATTCTGGCTGCATGTAAGGCAACAATTGGTAGTGTAGGGAATTCGGACCATGGTCTTGAAAAATCAGGTAAAGCCGGTCGTACCAGATGGTTGGGACGCCGTCCGCGTAACCGTGGAGTTGTTATGAACCCGGTTGATCACCCAATGGGCGGCGGTGAAGGACGCGCTTCCGGAGGTCATCCGAGGTCACGCAAGGGCTTATATGCTAAGGGCTTGAAAACAAGGGCTCCGAAGAAACATTCTTCAAAGTATATTATTGAAAGAAGGAAAAAGTAATCTGATTAATTAAGTAAACTATGAGTCGTTCACTAAAAAAAGGCCCGTATATTAACGTAAAGCTTGAAAAGAAAGTCTTGACGATGAATGAGACAGGAAAGAAAACTGTCATTAAGACATGGGCAAGAGCTTCAATGATTTCGCCTGATTTTGTAGGGCATACGATTGCAGTTCATAATGGAAATAAATTTATTCCTGTTTTTGTAACCGAGAACATGGTAGGTCATAAGTTGGGAGAATTTTCTCCGACGCGTACTTTCCGTGGTCACGCTGGTAATAAGAAAAAATAATGATCAAATAAAATGGGTGCTAGAAAAAGAATATCAGCAGAAGCAAGAAAAGAAGCACAAAAAACCATGTATTTCGCAAAATTGCGGAATGTGCCGACTTCTCCGCGTAAGATGCGTCTCGTTGTAGATATGATTCGCGGGATGGAAGTTTCCAGAGCATTAGGTGTTTTGAAGTTTTCAAATAAAGACGCTGCAGCAAAAGTGGAAAAATTGCTTCGTTCGGCTATTGCTAACTGGGAACAGAAGAATGAGCGTAAAGCGGGAGAAGGCGAGTTGTTCGTATCTTCAATAACGGTAGATAATGCTACGACATTGAAAAGGATGCGTCCGGCTCCGCAAGGAAGGGGATACAGAATTCGTAAACGCTCGAATCATGTAACTCTGTTTGTTGATACGCTAAGTATAAACGATAGTCAAAATTAATTGCAGATGGGACAAAAAGTAAATCCGATTAGTAATCGTTTAGGAATTATCCGTGGGTGGGATTCCAATTGGTATGGCGGTAAGAATTATGGAGATACGTTACTGGAAGACACTAAAATCCGTAAATATCTAAATGCCCGTCTTGCTAAAGCCTGTGTATCGCGTATCATTATAGAACGTACGTTAAAATTGATTACAATTACAGTTTGTACATCACGCCCGGGTATAATTATTGGTAAAGGTGGCCAGGAAGTTGACAAGTTAAAGGAAGAGTTGAAGAAAATTACCGATAAGGAAGTTCAAATTAACATTTTTGAAATCAAAAGGCCTGAGTTGGATGCCGTGATTGTTGCAAATAATATTGCTCGTCAATTAGAAGGAAAGATAGCTTACCGCCGCGCAATTAAAATGGCGATAGCCTCTACCATGAGAATGGGTGCGGAAGGTATTAAAGTGCAAGTATCCGGCCGTTTGAATGGCGCGGAAATGGCCCGTTCGGAGATGTATAAGGAAGGCAGGACTCCCTTACATACGTTTAGAGCCGATATTGATTATGCGCTTGCTGAAGCATTAACCAAAGTTGGCTTGTTAGGCATTAAAGTATGGATTTGCCGTGGAGAGATTTATGGCAAGAAGGATTTGGCGCCTGCTTTTACTGCAACAAAAGAAACGGGAGGCGGCAGCCGCAGAAATGACAATGCCGGAAACAGAGACAGGGGAGATAGAAACTTCAAGAAGAAGAGATCTAATCGTTAAACAGTAGAATTTAGAAAAGATGTTACAACCGAAAAAAACGAAGTTCAGAAGACAACAAAAAGGCCGTATGAAGGGTGAAGCCCAACGCGGTAATCAGTTGGCTTTCGGTTCTTTTGGAATAAAATCGTTACAGTATAAATGGATTACAGGCCGCCAGATTGAAGCTGCCCGTATCGCTGTGACTCGTTATATGCAACGTCAGGGACAGGTTTGGGTACGGATTTTCCCGGATAAACCCATTACAAAAAAACCTGCCGAAGTACGTATGGGTAAAGGAAAAGGTTCGCCTGAAGGATTTGTGGCTCCGGTCACTCCCGGACGTCTTATTTTCGAAATCGAAGGGGTTCCGTTCGATATTGCTAAAGAAGCATTACGTTTAGCTGCGCAAAAACTTCCGGTTACTACGAAGTTCGTTGTTAGGCGTGATTATGATTATCAAAACGAAAATGCATAATTGTTATGAAGATTGCAGAAGTTAGAGAATTAAGCACGAAAGAATTGACTGAAAGAATCGAGGCGGAAACCGCTTCGCTGGATCAAAAGAAGATCAGTCATAGCGTTTCACCGATAGATAATCCTGCGCAACTTAAACAATTACGCAGAACGATTGCGCGCATGAAGACAGAATTGCGCCAGAGAGAACTTAACAATAAATAATCGATGGGCCTGATGGAAACAAGAAAATTAAGAAAAGAAAGAACGGGCGTAGTATACAGCAATAAAATGGATAAAACGATTACTGTTGCTGTAAAATGGAAGGAAAAACATCCAATATACGGTAAGTTCGTTAATAAGACGAAGAAATTCCACGCTCACGACGAAAAGAACGAATGCAGTATTGGCGATACTGTTAAAATTATGGAAACTCGTCCTTTGAGTAAAACAAAGAGATGGAGATTAGTTCAAATAATCGAAAGAGCTAAGTAAAATGATACAACAAGAATCAAGATTAGTAGTAGCTGATAACAGTGGCGCAAAGGAAGTGTTATGTATTCGCGTATTAGGCGGTACAAGAAGACGTTATGCTACTGTGGGCGATGTGATTGTGGTTGCAGTTAAAAGTACAATCCCATCAAGTGACGTAAAGAAAGGGGCTGTTTCAAAAGCAATAATTGTTCGTACGAAGAAAGAAATACGCCGACAGGATGGTTCATATATTCGTTTCGACGATAATGCTTGTGTGTTGTTGAATGCATCGGGAGATATTCGCGGAAGCCGTATTTTTGGCCCGGTAGCAAGAGAACTTCGTACTACAAATATGAAAATCGTATCACTTGCACCTGAAGTGCTTTAATTTGTAAAAAGTAAGGTAATGAGTAAATTACATATCAAAAAAGGCGATATAGTTTTTGTTAATACCGGTGAAGACAGAGGTAAAACAGGACGTGTCCTGGAAGTTCTTGTAAAAGAACGACGCGCGATTGTCGAAGGTGTTAATATGGTATCAAAGCATACCAAGCCTAATGCAAAAAGACCTCAAGGAGGGATTGAAAAGAAGGAAGCGTCCATTCATATATCGAACCTGAATGTTGTGGACCCCAAATCGGGAAAACCTACACGTATCGGGCGTAAGTTAAATGCAAAGGGCGTTTTAGTGCGTTACTCTAAAAAATCAGGGGAGGAAATAAAGTGATGAGTAATACAACTGCTCTTAAAAAAGACTATCAGGAAAGAATAGTTCCTGCTTTGACAAAAGAATTTGGATATAAATCGGTTATGCAAGTACCTGTTTTGAAAAAGATTGTTATCAATCAGGGGCTTGGTATAGCTACTGCCGATAAGAAGATTATAGATGTCGCTATCACTGAATTAACCTCTATAACCGGTCAGAAAGCGGTAGCGACCGTATCTAAAAAAGATATCTCTAACTTTAAATTACGCAAGAAAATGCCGATTGGCGTGATGGTGACGTTACGCCGCGAGCAGATGTACGAATTTTTGGAAAGGCTGGTAAGAGTCGCCCTTCCCCGTATTCGCGACTTTAAAGGCATAGAGAGTAAACTGGATGGTAGAGGCAACTATACGCTCGGTATTCAGGAACAAATCATATTCCCGGAAATTAATATTGATAATATTACTAAAATATTGGGAATGAATATTACCTTTGTGACCTCTGCAAAAACAGATGAAGAAGGGTATGCCTTGTTGAAAGAATTTGGGTTGCCGTTTAAAAATATGAAAAAAGATTAAGTATATATGGCAAAAGAATCAATGAAAGCCCGTGAAGTGAAGAGGGCAAAGCTTGTTGCTAAGTATGCTGAGAAGAGAGCAAAGCTTAAAGCCGAAGGTAATTACGAGGCTTTGCAGGCTTTGCCGAAGAATGCTTCTCCGGTACGTTTGCATAATCGTTGTAAAATCACAGGACGCCCGAAAGGCTATGTCCGCCAGTTTGGTATATCTCGTATCCAACTGCGCGAAATGGCGTCAAGCGGCCTGATACCGGGCGTAAAGAAAGCAAGTTGGTGAAAAGTGAGAATTAGTGTTAAATATTGTCCCGGCAGACGGGATCAATTTAATTAATTAAAAGATGACAGATCCTATAGCAGATTATTTGACAAGATTGCGAAATGCAATTAAGGCCAAGCACAGAGTTGTAGAAGTGCCGGCGTCAAATTTAAAGAAAGAGATCACAAAGATCCTTTTTGATAAAGGCTACATTCTTAATTTTAAGTTTGTAGAAGATGGGCCTCAAGGCACAATTAAGATTGCTTTGAAGTATGACCTTGTAAACAAAGTGAATGCAATTAGAAAACTCGAGAGAGTTTCGACCCCTGGTTTGCGTAAATACACCGGCTATAAAGAGATGCCGAGAGTATTGAATGGTTTAGGTATTGCTGTACTTTCTACTTCTAAAGGCGTAATGACTGACAAAGAAGCCCGTGAATTGAAGATTGGCGGCGAAGTATTATGTTATGTTTATTAATCAGGAGGAAAGAAAATGTCAAGAATAGGCAAATTACCAATTCAGATACCGGCAGGCGTAACAGTTACTGTCAAGGAAAATGTTGTTACAGTAAAAGGGCCGAAAGGCGAACTTACACAAAGTGTTAATCCGGACATTGAGGTTATAGTAGAGAATGGAATTCTTGAAGTGAAAAGGCCTTCTGACGAGAAGAATCATCGTGCGATGCATGGATTATACCGTTCGTTGATAAACAATATGGTTATTGGCGTTTCAGGCGGTTACAGGAAAGAACTTGAACTGATAGGCGTAGGCTACCGCGTATCTAATACGGGCCAATTATTGGATTTATCTTTGGGGTATACGCACAATATTTATTTGCAGTTACCCCAGGAAGTAAAAGTTGAAACAAAAACCGAAAGAAACAAAAATCCGCTGATCATCCTTGAATCGGCCGATAAACAGTTAATAGGCCAGATTTGTGCAAAAATACGTTCATTCAGAAAACCCGAACCCTATAAAGGGAAAGGAATACGCTTTGTGGGTGAAACGATTCGCAGAAAGTCTGGTAAATCGGCCGGTAAGTAATCTACGTAAACTGAAATTATCATGACAACGAAAGAAACGAGAAGATTAAAAATAAAAAAAGGTATACGTGGAAAAATATCGGGAACCCCGGAACGTCCACGCCTTACTGTGTTTAGAAGTAATAAACAAATCTATGCGCAGGTTATAGATGATACGACAGGTAAAACGTTAGCGGCGGCGTCTTCTTTAAAATTAGGAGAAAAAGCGCCTAAGAAAGAGTTGGCTGCAAAAGTTGGCGAAATAATAGCGAAAAGCGCTCAGGAAGCAGGAGTGCAAGCTGTTGTTTTCGATCGTAACGGTTATCTGTATCATGGAAGAATTAAAGAATTGGCAGATGCTGCACGTAACGGCGGCCTTAAATTTTAATGGAGATGGCAGGAGTTAATAATAGGGTAAAATCAACCAACGACTTAGAGTTGAAGGATCGATTAGTTGCGATAAACCGCGTAACCAAAGTAACAAAAGGCGGACGTACATTTAGTTTTGCCGCTATCGTAGTAGTAGGAAATGAAGATGGTATTGTCGGCTGGGGTTTAGGCAAAGCGAGCGAAGTAACGACAGCTATTGCCAAAGGAGTGGAAGCCGCTAAAAAAAATCTGATAAAAGTTCCTGTTCATAAGGGAACGATTCCTCACGAACAACTTGCAAAATTTGGAGGAGCCCAGGTGTTCATTAAACCGGCGACTCATGGTACAGGCGTAAAAGCGGGAGGCGCTATGCGCGCTGTTCTGGAAAGCGTCGGTATTACCGACGTTTTGGCAAAATCAAAAGGTTCATCCAATCCTCACAACTTGGTAAAAGCGACTATCGCTGCATTGGGCGAGTTGAGGAATCCGTTTACTGTCGCCCAGAACAGAGGCGTTTCCATAGAAAAAGTATTTAATGGTTAATTAAGGAGGAATTAATGATGGCGACTATTAAAATCAAGCAGGTTAGAAGTAGAATTAAATGTCCGAAAGACCAGAAAAGAACGCTTGACGCTTTAGGTCTGAAAAAAATGAACCGTGTAGTAGAACATGAAGCTACTCCGGCCATTTTAGGGATGGTTGAGAAAGTGAAACATTTAGTTTCAGTAGAAGAGTAATAATTGGTTGAAAAAAATATACGATATGAATTTATCTAGTTTAAAACCGGCTGAAGGATCAATCAAAACAAGAAAAAGAATCGGGCGTGGCCCGGGTTCCGGTTTGGGAGGAACTTCTACGAGGGGGCATAAAGGAGCCAAATCCAGATCAGGTTATTCCAAGAAAATTGGTTTCGAAGGCGGCCAGATGCCTATACAAAGGCGTTTGCCGAAATTTGGTTTCAAAAACATTAACCGCGTAGAGTATAAAGCAATTAATATAAGTACGTTACAACAATTGGCCGAGGCAAAGCAGTTAACGACAATTGGACTTGACGAACTGATTAATGCCGGCTTTATTTCTACGTCACAGTTAGTAAAAATTCTTGGCAATGGAACTCTGACAGCAAAATTAGCGGTTGAAGCGCATGCTTTTTCGAAAAGCGCGGAAGCTGCTATTCAGGCCGCAGGTGGAACAGCCGTTAAACTCTACAAAGAATGAGAGCAGTTGAAACCATAAAAAATATTTGGAAAATTGAGGATTTGAGAAATCGAATCCTTACTACTCTTTTGTTTGTCGCTATTTATCGTCTTGGTACATATGTTGTACTTCCCGGTATTGACCCTAAATCATTAGGCGCTTTGCAAGAACAGACAAGAGGTGGTTTATTGGCATTGCTTGATATGTTTGCAGGCGGCGCTTTCTCTAATGCATCAATCTTTGCATTAGGGATTATGCCTTATATATCAGCCTCAATTGTAATGCAATTAATGGCGATAGCAGTTCCTTCATTCCAAAAATTACAGAGAGAAGGAGAAAGCGGGCGTCGTAAAATTAATCAATGGACGCGTTACCTTACGATTGGTATCCTTTTATTTCAAGGGCCTACCTATCTTGTTAACCTGAACGTACAGCTTAGAGCGGTGGGCGCCGTGATGCCTGCCGGACTATGGTTTACGCTTTCTTCTACCGTGATAATGGCGGCAGGCAGTATGTTCGTTTTATGGCTGGGAGAAAGGATAACGGATAAAGGTATTGGTAATGGTATTTCATTTATAATCTTAGTTGGAATTATAGCCAGGCTTCCTCATTCCCTGTTTCAGGAGTTTATTTCCCGGACGAGTGAAAAAACAGGCGGTTTGGTGATGTTCCTGTTTGAAATGTTAGTATTATTACTTGTTATTGCAGGCGCCATTCTTCTGGTGCAAGGTACCCGTAAGGTTCCCGTGCAATATGCAAAAAGGATTGTTGGAAATAAACAGTATGGCGGAGCGCGGCAATATATACCTTTAAAGGTAAACGCAGCGAATGTGATGCCTATTATCTTTGCTCAGGCAATTATGTTTATACCTATCTCTATTGTCGGTTTTTCCAATACAGGGAATACAAGCAGCTTCTGGGCTGCATTTATGGATAATAGCGGTTTCTGGTATAATTTTGTATTTGCCGTACTGATTATACTGTTTACATACTTCTATACGGCTATTACGATTAATCCGACACAGATGGCTGATGACCTGAAAAGGAATAATGGGTTCATACCCGGAGTTAAACCGGGAAAATCAACCAAAGATTATTTGGATGCTATTATGGACCGTATTACTCTTCCGGGGGCCTTTTTCCTCGCGTTAGTTGCGATTATGCCAGCTTTTGCGAGAATAGCCGGCGTAAGTATGGAATTTTCTCAATTTTTTGGAGGAACATCTTTGTTGATTTTGGTAGGCGTAGTGCTTGATACGTTACAGCAGATAGAAAGCCATCTGTTAATGCGTCATTACGATGGGTTATTAAAATCAGGAAGAATTAAAGGACGTTCAGGCTCTGTGGCCGCTTATTGATTAAGAATGATTTATCTAAAAACAGATGAAGAAATAGAGTTGATGCGTTTGGCTAACCGGTTGGTTGGTAAGACACAGGGAGAATTAGCTAAGCATATTAAACCGGGTGTTACAACGCTTCAACTTGATAAAATTGCAGAGGAGTTTATAAGAGACAATGGGGCGTACCCGGCTTTCTTAGGCTATAATGGTTTTCCGAATGCTATCTGTACTTCAGTTAATGAACAGGTAGTACATGGGATTCCTTCAAGTAAAACCGTATTGAAAGAAGGAGATATTGTTTCTGTTGATTGTGGAGCTGTGTTAAATGATTTTGTTGGCGATTCGGCTTATACTTTTTGTGTGGGAGAAGTTGAACCTGATGTAAAGAGGCTGTTAAAAGTAACAAAAGAATCTCTTTATTTAGGTATTCAGCATGCGGTTGAAGGGAAAAGAATAGGAGATATAGGTAATGCTATCCAAACCTATTGCGAGTCGAATGGTTACTCTGTAGTCAGAGAATTAATAGGTCATGGTATAGGACACAAGATGCATGAAGACCCGGATGTACCCAATTATGGCCGTCGTGGACAGGGAGCATTATTACGTAATGGAATGTGTATTTGCATTGAGCCTATGATTAATATGGGAAGCAAGCATGTTGCATTTGAACGGGATGGCTGGACAGTTCGCACAAAAGACAAAAAGTGTTCGGCACATTTCGAACATTGTATAGCAATACGTTCGGAAGGGCCGCAAATTTTATCATCATTTGAGTTTTTAGAAGAAGTTCTTGGCGATAACGTAATTTAATATAAATATATGGCGAAACAAGCGGCAATTGAACAAGATGGAGTAATCGTCGAAGCATTATCTAACGCAATGTTTCGGGTTGAATTAGAAAATGGGCATGAGATAACGGCTCATATTTCAGGAAAGATGCGTATGCATTATATTAAGATTCTTCCCGGCGACAAAGTTAGAGTAGAGATGTCTCCATATGATCTATCGAAAGGTAGAATTGCTTTTAGATATAAATAAAAATAATATAATATGAAAGTAAGAGCATCTTTAAAGAAGCGTACTCCTGATTGTAAAATAGTAAGGAGAAAAGGACGCCTGTACGTGATCAATAAGAAAAATCCTAAGTTCAAACAACGTCAGGGATAATTTATTAATTTTGTAAGTAAATTAATCAACAGTAAGTAATTATGGCTATAAGAATAGTAGGTGTAGACTTGCCACAGAATAAGAGAGGGGAAATTGCTTTAACCTATATCTTTGGAATAGGCCGCAGTTCGGCAAACTCTATTTTAGAAAAAGCAGGTATTGATCGCGATATAAAAGTAAAAGACTGGACCGATGACCAGACTGCAAAAATCCGTGAGATTATCGGAGTAGATTACAAAGTGGAAGGCGATCTCCGTTCGGAAATTCAACTGAACATTAAACGTTTAATGGATATTGGCTGTTACCGTGGAATCCGTCATCGTATTGGTTTACCTTTGAGAGGGCAAAGCACAAAAAATAATGCGCGTACCCGTAAAGGAAGAAAGAAAACAGTTGCAAACAAGAAAAAAGCTACTAAATAATAAGAGTTAATATGGCAAAGAAAACAGTCGCAGCAAAAAAGAGAAATGTGAAGGTCGACGCTTACGGTCAGGCTCATATTCATTCTTCTTTCAACAATATCATTATTACTCTCGCTAATGGCGAAGGCCAGGTAATCAGTTGGTCTTCTGCTGGTAAGATGGGTTTTAGAAGTTCGAAAAAGAATACTCCCTATGCCGCTCAGATGGCAGCGCAGGATTGTGCTAAGGTGGCTTACGACTTAGGTTTACGTAAAGTAAAGGTATATGTAAAAGGGCCGGGCAACGGACGCGAGTCTGCTATCAGGACTATTCATGGAGCCGGTATTGAAGTGACGGAAATTGTAGATGTTACTCCATTGCCACATAATGGTTGTCGTCCTCCTAAAAAGAGAAGAGTATAATTAATTACCGTTTCCTGGTATTGAATCCGGATTTGAGAATAGATTGCATATTAACCTTTCACTCTCTGTAATCGCGGCTGCTCGAGTC
>JAITRG010000014.1 GCA_031288515.1 Tannerellaceae bacterium | reverse complement strand
GGGGGATATACCGGTCGGGCATAGCGATAAATACCGCCTTCATATCCTGCGCCTTTATCCCCAGCGCACAAACGCAAAGAATTAATATATAAACATATCGTCTCATTTCGAATCCCTTTTTGAATTATATCCTGCAAATATATAACATTTGTGAGAAAGCGCCTGACAAATCGGACAACAAAGCGTCCAACGGATATCTCCAATCGGGCTTTAATCCGGAGTTGCTTTCACAGCCTTATATTGGTTAGGGGAAGTAGCGAGACAAAACTTTGTCATTACATTAATCTGCTTGACATAAAACATGGGGCTTTAGGCACTGACCGGGTTCACGTTGAAAAAAATAGCGGGATAATAGAAACCTCTATTTCCCGCTATTTCTTTCTTCGGACAGTTGTATTAGTTATTATTTGTCAAGTATTCCGTGAAATTCAGGATAGCTTGCCGATAATCATTCAATTCACTTTCCTGATATTAGCAATAATCTTAAGATTGTTAGTAAATGTATAACTTCCTGCATTGAAAGAAGGAGGAGAATACATGTAATAAAATCCATTCGATGTTCCACCCCATCCCCAGTTCATGTCCAAATAGTCATAATACTCGGTTGAAGAGTAAACATGCCGTTTATAGCCGTCACACACCCAAGCGTGCCCGATACCGGATGTGGTTTCTCCATATACAAGAACGAGGCGGCCATTCTGGAGGCTGGATACTATAGCGGGAAGAGAAAAAGAGATGAGGCCATTCGTTATCACTCCATAGGATGAAAAAACAGAAGGCGCTGCCGAGAGATACGCTGAACTCCCTCCACAATCATAATTCGTATTAAGCGATGTTCCGATATTGGCTATAAGATTTCCCACCTGATTAATTACGGTTGATGATGAACTCCATGTAACCGTTGGACTGGATAGAATGGAATTCCAATCCAACGAAGAAGGAACACGATGGTATGCCAGAATTTGAGCGATTGCAACTATCAAACATCCGGCAGGGTATCTTCCATTATATGAAGATGAACATGATGCTATCGGGCATTGGGAATTGTACGGATAGGTTTGATTCCAGTTTGTCGACAGAAAGCAATAATAAGTAATATAACTCTCCGCCTTGGTAACAGGTATGGTTGTTTGTGAATTACCCTCGTAATAGTCAATCAAATTACTCGTAATAAATTCCGGGATACTCCTTACATACAGCCGCAGAGGCTCAATAAACGATGTATCGGCCAAAGAACCTTTTTCAACATAAACCAAAACTTTAGGGATTCGGCTATCTGCAACAACAAGAGCGTATCCTTCTTCATCGCCCGTCTTGAGCGTATAATGAAAAACAGGTACATTATCAGTTTCCATAGCGGTGGATATTTGATAATCGTAAACATTATAATCACCGATTTCAACAAGTTCTCCGCTACGGGTTTTGTTTCCATTTCCTACAAAATCATTTAGTAATATTTTCGCGTCTTCATCGCTCAGAATATAATCGCTCGTTTGAATATCTTCATTTATAAGATTTTCATCAGCCTGTTTATTACATGAGAGAAAAAAAGATACGATTACTGCTAAAACACATACCGTTATAAATTTTGTAGTATCCATAAGAAAAAGTATTAAATAAGTTAATATAAAAAAAACATTACAACTTCTTCGCGTAGCCCGCGAAGAGGATAATGTCGGTACTCTTTTCTTTTATGAAAAAGAGGAACGGGCGATTAAATTCCAGAGAAGGCGGAATATCTCCAGCCGCTTCTGCCATCTCTATGACCGTTACGGCGCTTGCTTCCGAACCCTCTTCGTTTATCACCAACGTTGTTTTTTGTTTGACTAAGGAAACAACTAACGGAACGTCTGGGTTGATACGTGAAAAATCCGCCTTTGTTTCGTCGAATATCAACGCCATTCCCATGTCACGCAAAGCGTCGTTCAGTGTAATTTCGTATGCCAGATTCATGCGGGGAAGGGAGATGTCCATCGAACGTTGCTGCAATTGCGACAGGCAATCGTTCCAAACGGAAGCGTCTAAACTTTCAGCTACCGAGCCAACCGTAGCGCCCTCTGCCGGCAACAGAAAGACCATACTGAAGGCTTCGTTTCCGTATGGCATTTCCGCCAGCTCAAATCCGGATCCTTCGAAATAGTTAAACCGTAAGTGGCGGTGCATCATGGGCACGGATGAGGTGGAGCCGTCTTCGTTCGTGAACGTGGCGTCTTGGGTCAGTTCCTTTTTAAAGGGCAGGCTCCACATTCCTTTAAAATACAGGGCATTCAGCAGATACATGAGCGAAGCATCAGAGACCTCATCTAATATCCGGTCTATTTTATCATGCGTCTTGTTTGCACACCAGGCGTTGATCAGTTTAAGCGTGGCCGGATCGGAGAAATCTTCATTCCTCACTTCCGCGTCATACTTCGCCTGGTTTGTTTTAACAAAAGCATCCAGCACGGGGAAATCGTCGTTGATCCAAATGGAGTTGGCGCTTTCCAGGGCAACCTCCGGGTCTACGGCTGTCAGTTCCGTCAGCATTTTACGGTAATAGTCGTTTATTTCTTCGTTCGAAGCTCCGGCGAAACCAAACGTTTGCCGTATCTCATCGAAGGTAGCCCCGGCAGTGCCGTTGCTCAACATACCGAAGGCCAGCCCGGCGCTCAGGGGAGATACAAAAATGTGATCGCTCTTCTTGTCTGCCTTAGCTACAGCCTGTAGCAAACCAAACGCAAACGTATTATTCCCCTCAGCCATCGCTTTCTCTGCTTTGGTCAGCGGAATATCCTGCCGTGGTTTACTTTCGGGCGAGTCGGGATCGTCGCCCAAGTTATCTCCAGATTGACACGAAATAAAACATGCCACCAAAACAAAACTTGTTAATACGAAATTTGTCAATAAATTTTTCTTCATAAATTCTTAGTTTTAAACTGTCCGTATTTCTATACGGATGCAATAATATATTTTTTTTGTCAAAAAAAGAAAATATTTTGAATATTTGAATAAAAAATACATGGTAACGCAGGCTCCTTGATATGAATTATTCATTTCTATCAGTTGAAAAAGCGATTGGCTTTTTATTTTACCTCGTCCCCATATAAAGGAACAGCATTCCGATCAGTACCAATACCAGGTCCAGCGCTTTGTTCCTTACATTTTTTTCACGGAAGAATAAGGCGCCGGCGGCAAATGTTACCAGCACATTACTGCGGCGAAT
>JAITRG010000187.1 GCA_031288515.1 Tannerellaceae bacterium | reverse complement strand
CGTCCGGGCTTAGGGGAGGCATTGACAGGGTGTAGACGGATATTTCGCAGGACTCGTCCTGCCGGGCATTGGCGGCTACGGCGATGAGACGCTGGGAGGATTTGTCGAAGAACAGGTCGGCGCCGGAGCCCACGTCTTCGAAATGAAAGGGGATGCTGTCCGCCACTACTTTGTATTCGGGTTTGTCGATGGAGAATTGCAGCAGGGATAAATTCGTATAGAACTGCTGCGTGGGGAAGGCGAGGGCGTAGAACGACTTCCCGCCGGTTTCGTCCAGAATAAGCGTGTTGGCTACGGCAAAGTCTTTCGGCGGATTATCCAGTTCCCATATCTTCCCGGATTCCAGTGTCCGGAGGTTAATCTTGAACAGATTGTAATAGCTTTGGGGGGAGATGTTCTGATTGCCGGTTTCGCTGCCGTATCCGCCAAAGACAAGGGCATACTGCTCGTCTATCATGCCGAATCCGCTCAGGTAGCGGGGCTGGATGCGGTCTCCCTTGAGGGAGAGTTTCTCCCAGCTGGCCGTTTCGTAGCTGTATCTGTTTATTTCGTTTTTGTATTTGTGATGCCCGTAGCCGAAGAACAGGTAGAGGCGGTTGTCTACCGGAAAGAAGAGGCGGTTGTGGTGCCAGTAGTCGGGCGGGATGCCGGTGGAGTAGGCCCTGTTCCAGTTTTGTGCGAGGGTGTCGTAGGACAGAACGTTGGTTCCCCTGTCCATTTCGAGTATGTAGCATTGATAGGTTTTGGTAACCGGGTTGTATATCAGGTTATTTGAGTTGGACGAACGGAATACCAGCCCGTTTGCCGTCCGGTTTTCCGACAGTGTATGGGTGCCGACTGCATAGCGGTAAAAAATATCCCGGTCGGCAATGGCTATTTCATTGCGGTCGGGATTGTAACAGAACTGGGGATTTACCTGCGTGCGCAGGCTTGTTTGCTTTTGCCAGATGGCGTGCCGGTCCAGTATCCACTCTGCGTTTTCGCTGAGGGCGAAATGGTTTTCAACTTCGTCGTACACGCCGTTTTCCACGTGCCGGGAGAGGAGCCAGGAATAAAGCGGGGCGCCCTGTATGCTGCTTATCTCCAGGTTTTTTATGGAAAAGGCGGGTACGTCGGTGGTCTGGAAACGGGCGTAGTTGCTTTTTCCGAAGACGATGCTTACCCGGTTGAAATACATCAGCAGGGAGCTTTGTTTGGAGAACCTGCTGTTCCCGACCGAGGCGTCTATCCGGTTGTTCTTAATGTCGATGGCAATTTCAAAGCGGATGTACTTGCCGAAATCTATCCCGCAGCTGTCGAAGGGCTGGCTGAAGAGTATGTCGTGCGAGGGCGAGATGAAGGACACCATCGTCTGGCCGGTATTGTCAATTTCGCTCAGGATAAGGTCTATATGGTACCTGTCTTCCGTGATGATGCGGAAGACGGAGCCGAAGGGATGCACCCAGTCGGTGTCGAATTTTGCGTCGAAAGACATGCGGAATCCCCCGGGGAAGGAGAAGGGTTTTTCCGGGCTCAGGTTAAGGCCGGTTCGTTTTTCCTTTTCCACTTCGTACGATTTGAACTGCAGGCCATACCGAACCTCCTGCCCGCACAGGCTTGCAGACAGACAAACAAAAAGCAGCAGAGTATTTATCGCTTTGTTCATAACAGAATATTACGGTGTTGCAAAGGTAACCTTTCATAGACAAAGATATGATTATTCCCTGACATTTGGCGCATATCCGCCCTGACTTTGCGCATATTCACTTTTTAAAATCATAAAGCATTAATAATCAGGAACATATTTTTCGACTTGGGTGACGCAAATTTTTTTTCAAAAAAGTTGAAATAGAAAATGCTGCCTTTGTGGTATGTTTGTCCGCAGGAAGACGAACCGATCAGGTAGCATAAGTATAGTCATTGTGTCGAAGGCTCGCGGGAAGTTTCGCGAGATTATAACTATTGGCGTCAGTTCGGATGAAGACGAGATAAAAAGGTTGCACAGTGCAGGGCTTGTATGGATTCGCGAACATTCCGGCAGCGCCGATTTATTTGAGCGACAAAGGCAGGCGGAATTTGAGCGGGATGCTGCAGATTTTTTCTTTGATAATGTTGAAAGCGTTTTGCTGAACGGCACACAACAAATACTGGAGAGGGTGTTTCGCCTGATTGGATTCGACAAAACCGGTGACGATATATTGAGGGCGTTAGTGGTGGCACGTATCAGTCAGCCATTGAGCAAGGCCGCCATCATAGAATACCTGAAATCGCATTTTGATGAAGATATTGAGCCGCACCGGTTATATGACTGTTTAGACGGATTACAGGATACTCAAAAAGAACGTGTACGGCAAATCAGCGTTGAACATACCCGCAAAGCGCTCGGGGGAAAAACAGGGCTGCTTTTTTACGATGTAACGACTCTGTATTTTGAAACCGATTATGGAGATACGCTACGCAAGACCGGTTATTCGAAGGATGGGAAGCACAGTCTTCCCCGGATTGTTTTGGGTTTGCCGGTGAGCGGGGGCGGCTATCCGCCGGCATACTCCGTTAACGGGGGCAATAAATATGAAGGTCATACGATGCTGCCTGTTATAAAGGAGTTTGTAAAGAAGTTCGGGCCGGACGGAAAGCAGTTGGTTGTTGTTGCCGATTCAGGGTTGATGAACACGGATAATTTGGAAGAGTTGGAAAAAGGCAGCTACAAATACATTATAGGCGCGCGCATCAAGAATGA
>JAITRG010000065.1 GCA_031288515.1 Tannerellaceae bacterium | reverse complement strand
AAAGCTTCAAATTTTCATTTTGGAGGATGCGTAGCGCTGCGAAAGCTTCAAATTTTCATTTTGGAGGATGCGCGGCGCTGCGAAAGCTTCAAATTTTCATTTTGGAGGATGCGTAGCGCTGCGAAAGCTTCAAATTTTCATTTTGGAGGATGCGCAGCGCTGCGAAATCTAATGTAGAGCGGACGAATTTGAATACAATTCGGTTAAGCCTGAATATTCCAAGCTATTGGAAAACATGATAAATAATTTTGATTTTACGTTAATCTACTATATCAACCATTCGGTAACAATCGGCAAGTACGATTTTACAAAGAATGGCTATCCAATCCATTTCACAAGGAAAGAGAGATGGGAATTTATGGACTATGGAAGTCATAATTTTGTTTTCTCTGCTTCTGAGCCGTTCCGTTTCATCCCGGTTGCTCAAGAATATGGAAAGGAAGTCAATAAACGCCGGCAAGGAGAAGTCGGCGGGGTTTATGGACGTTTTTATTTCAACGTATTGGATAAAATAACGGCGTTGGGAAAGTTAAATGCTTTTGAACAGTACTTTTTTAAAACATTGCTTGGCGCAGACTTGCTTGGCGTTGAAGTATATGATTTCAAGCATTGCGACTATAATTTTATTGGGAGTGTGAAGTGAGCCGCTTATCAAATACAGGCGGTTGGTACCGGCGCATTTTTTCCAACAGGGAGGGAATCGTATCATCTACTATTAGCAGTTCGCGACAGGGTTCTTTCAGGAAGCCTTCGGTTAGCATGGTTTCTACCTGCCGGATAAGGGGATTGTAGAAACCGTTGGTATTTAAAATGGCTACGGGCTTTTGGTGCAGATGTAACTGCCCCCAGGTTATCATTTCGAAAAATTCTTCCATCGTACCGTAACCGCCGGGGAGGGCAATTATGCCGTCGGATAACTCATTCATTTTAGCTTTTCGTTCGTGCATCGTTTCTACCACAATCAATTCCGTAAGGCCGGCATGGGCTATTTCTTCCTTATTCAGGAAAGCGGGGATAACTCCCGTTACTTCCCCACCCTGCCGGATGGCGCCATCGGCAACATATTTCATCAGGCCCACATTGCCGCCGCCATACACCAAACCGATTCCCAGGCGGGCTATTGTTTCTCCCAGTAAACGGGCCTGTTCGCGGTAAACTTCATTCTTTCCCAAGCTCGAACCGCAAAATACAGCTATCTTTTTCATTTCACTATCCAGCGGGAATCATGCACATACGTATTCGCCTTTTTGTAATACATATCTTCGGCGTCCGGTATCAGGATTTTATATGTCTTGCCTAACGTATTTAACTTTCTGTCTCTCAACCAGGGATTAAACCGTTTGACGTCGGCATAGGTTACGCCCTGTTCTTTGGCAAATTCGGCCAGATCCGGAATGTCTCCTGAAACGGATACTTCTCTTGTTTTGATTGGCTTATACAAATCTTTGGCATGTAAAACGAAACCATATTTATACGGGTTTTCAAATACCTGCTTAATCGCCATGATCCGGTATGGATAACGGGCGGTTTCCTGTACAAGCCACAGGTCGAAAGCGCTTTCTTCCTGCTGTTTGTTTAATTCGCCGGAGATACGCCCCATCCCTCCATTATAGGAAGCGGCTACATTAAACCAACTGCCATATTTATGATAGGCCTCTTTCAGGTATTTACAGGCTGCCAGCGTAGATTTCGCCACATCGCAACGTTCGTCAACGGTCGGAGTAACGGTTAATCCATACTGTTTACCCGTACTTTCTAAAAACTGCCAGGTTCCTACCGCACGCGCCGGAGAGGATACGCGCGGGTCTAAATGGCTTTCTATAACGGCCAGGTATTTAAAATCGTCGGGAATACCATTGGCTGCCAATATCGGTTCGATAATTGGGAAAACACAGTTGGCGCGCTTAAACAACAATAGAACCGTCGAATGGAAATACGTAAAACTGCTTATTTCCCGGTCGTACCCTTCGTGCATATTATACCGCGTAATATCCGTCTGTTCGCCAAAGACAGTTACCGACGAAGGCACATCGGGCGAGGTAGTGACGCCTGTTACAAGCGGACGTTCTTCTCTTACTTTTTCCGCATCGTTCGAGCTTATGGCAATACACGCCGAGAGGCATACTAATCCGGCAGCTATACAACTTACGGTATTTTTATTCAATAATCTGATCCTGCACATTTTTTGGCCTTATTATATTTATACTTCCTTTTTCCTTATACCGGCGCCCATCCGAACCTCTTGCTTCTATTATATAAAAGTAAACGCCGGGCGGTACATATTTGCCTCCTTTTTTCCCATCCCACCCTTTGGCCGGGTCGTCCCACCGAAAGAGTTCCACTCCCCAGCGGTTAAATATCCAGGCGTTAAAACTGACCAGCGACTTATAAGCCACCCTGAACTCGTCGTTCACGCCGGGAGAAGCTCCGGGTGAAAAAGCATTGGGTATCCTGAGGTAAGAGTCTCCAATATCTACAAGGATAGAATCTGTTTTCTCACACGTATTGCTTCTATCCTTTACTTCTAATGTTACGGCATATTTGCCGGCTGTAAGAAATGTAAAATTAAAACTTTCCGAATTTTCCACCCGCAGGGTTTCCCTTGTTTCGGTATTTATGATATTCCACCTGTAAAAAGCCACAATCGGCGTATTTACTTTCGCGGTAAAACTCAATTCGGCCGGCGCCGAATAGCCTGCGCCCGTACCGGAAACCCTGTTAGGAACATCCGTCGATACGACGGTCGTATCGATATAAGCCTCTATCGCCGTTGCCTGATAACTGATACTCATTGATTTCTCCACGCCAAAATGGCGGGCGAAAAGGTCGCCTTTCAATTGAATCTCCGTATCAGTCAAGGGGGGAGGCGAAAGGGAGCGGTAAAAAGGCGTCCTCTCCACTGTTTGAACCAGGGCTTTCGGAGAAAATACCCGATCATTATTATTCCATTCCAAGGTATTATACAGAATCTCAAATTTACGCGCCAATTCCAATTCCACGCCGGCGGGTATACAATAGGCAAGTTTAGGCAGGATAGCCGTCCCTTCCAGGCGGACTTCGTAACAAGGGTCGTCATCGGGGACAATTTGCAGTTGCCGGATATCAAACGCATATTTACTGTAATCGATAATCCATACGAAAGAGTTGGAACCGATCGTTTCTACTTCCTTTACAAAATAACCATATCCTTCTTCAACCGGACGAACCGCCGACGAGGTTCCTTCCTGCACACTCGGAACAGGCTCTGCTTCCAGCGCTTTCGCTTTATACCGGAACCACTGATGCGACGGGGAAGCGGAGGTATAACGTATCTCTACGTTGTCCATACCATATACCAGGTAGACTTGTAACTTATTGGGTATATCGTCAAGGGCGAGCAAAGGGGCGCCATTGCCTCCCGACACCGTATATTGCGCCTGGAGCGATAAGGTAAAAAGAAACAGGATGACCGTTTTATATATCTTTCGAAGCATTTTATAATCTTTGATTTTCATTCCAAAACAAGTACTTATCGCCGGAGCCGCCAAACGAACAGCCCCACAAAGATAACTTATTTACCAATTGAATAGTATATAAGATTAGTATTTTATGTTGAGATACACTATCTTTGCCGGAAATAATCCAACCGGAAAATGAGTAAGGTCGCAATTTATATACTAACTGCATTCTTTTGCTTTACCTGTGCAAAAGCGTATTCCCAGGAGAAAGGGGCTACTGCCGTTCCTGCAAACATTCAGGATGACAAGATGTTTTATCACACCATTGAACCGGGGCAAACCGTTTATTCAATCGCTACCATGTACGGGGTTGGCGTAGAAGATATCTATCGCCTGAATCCCGAAAGCCGCGAAGTAATTAAAGCCGGAGGAAAATTAAAAATCCCCCAAAAGGATATAGCGACAACGATTACCGCCGCACAGGAAGACCTTGATTATTCGTTCCATACGATTCAACCCAAAGAAACGCTCTATTCGTTATCTAAAAAATACCAGACGCCGGCGATGAATATAATCAATGCCAATCCCGGACTTTCCGTCGCGACGTTCCAAACAGGCAAAACGATCCGTATACCCTCTGTTAAGATTGCCCAGTTACCTCAAACGGCGTCTCAAACGGTTATAAAAGACATCGAATACAAAATAGAAAAAAAAGAAACCATGTACCGCCTTACCCGTAAGTTTAATATTACGGCCGGGGAGTTAATCGCTAGGAATCCCGAACTGAAAAAGGGGGTCAAAGCCGATATGATCATAAAGATACCCGTTAAAACAGAAGAGGTAATAACGCAGACAGCCGTCCAGCCCAAAGAAAGAGAAGTGAACGCCATGTTGTCTGCCCCCAAACAAATTACTAAAGTAGATAAAATAAAGGTAGCGCTCTTATTGCCGTTTATGGCCGACCAGACAGGGCAAACGTCTGCAACTGCCCGCGTTGTTGAATACTACGAAGGATTATTACTGTCCATAGACAGTTTAAAAAACGCCGGTATATCTGTCGAGTTGATTGTACGCGATACCGGAGCCGGCGCTCAAAAGCTGGATCAGATACTAAGCGAAACGGCATTAAAGGACGTGCATCTGATAATCGGGGCCGTTGAAAACGAACAGATTAAACCTATTGCAGAGTTTGCCCGGAAAAACGGCATCAAACATGTAATTCCGTTTACTTCTAAAAATGACGACGTATTATCCAACTATTACATCTACCAGATAAACACCCCGCATTCGTATCTTCATGCAAGAGCGTCGGAAGAAGCGTATAATATGTTTTACGACTACAATATCATTTTTGTTGACACCTATGATACAGACGATAAGGCAGAATTTATTAAAACGTTCAAACTGGGACTGGCACAAAAGAAAGTTTCGTTCAAAGACCTTGTTTTCCATCCCGAATCATTCGCCGGCGATATCCTTTCGCTGCTGGTTACCGGTAAGCGTAATGTCATTATTCCTGTTTCAGGTTCGTGGGCAGCGCTCAACAAAATACGTTCCCCGCTCCGGATGGCAGTAGAGGCCAACCCATCCTTTACGGTTAATATGTTCGGTTATCCCGAGTGGCAAACGTATACGCGCGAATGTTTAGATGATCTTTATGCGCTCGACACATACATTTATACTAATTTCTACGCCGATAACATGGCGAACGATGCGTTGCGCTTCAACGCTAAATATAAAACATGGTACAGTAAAGAGATGATGACTACGTATCCCAAATATGGTATGTTAGGATTTGATACAGGCCTGTTCTTCTTTGATGCAATCCACAAGTATGGCGTTAATTTCGAGTATAGTTTGGATAAAATCCATTACAGGAGTATCCAGACGGGATTTGATTTCCGTCGCGCCAATAACTGGGGAGGATTTATCAATACCAACCTGTTCATAGTCCACTACAGTAAACGTGATTATAATGTAATTCGTCATGAATTAAACAAATGAATAAACGCTTCATCCTGCTGTCAATTTCAATGGCCCTTTTCGTTTTCACCATCGCTGTGAATGGGCAAAACGCTTTCAGGCAAGAGCTGTCTATCGGAGGTTCCTTTGGTATGGGCGTTTCCAGCGTTAGTTTTGTACCCAGAATACAGACAAAATACCTGTCAGGCGCACATATTGGTTTTACCGGCCGCTGGATAACGGAAAATCACTTGGGCTTAATCCTTGAAGTAAATTATACCCAACAGGGATGGGATGAGAAATTTGAAGACCAGACGCTCCAGTATACGCGAAATATAGACGTTATTGAAGTACCTTTCCTTACTCATATCTATTTTGGGGGAAAACGTGTGCGTTTCTTTGTAAACCTTGGCCCGAAGATTGGTTTTGTTGTGAATGAAAAGACAACGGCGAAGCTGCCGGGCGATTTTGAAGAAACGCTGGATAGCCGTTACCGTGAACTGCACGCAAAGCCTGTAGAAAAGAAATTTGCCTGGGGAATCGGCGGAGGCCCCGGCATCGAGATAAGAACCGGCATAGGTAATTTCCTGTTGGAAGGGCGTTACTATTATGGATTAGGGGATTTCTTCAATAACAGGAAAGGCGACCCTTTCCCTCAATCATCCAGTCAGGTGATTTTCGGAAAACTCACTTATTTGATACCCTTATAGCGTATACTACTCAAGCGCGTATATTACCTCAAGCGCGTGTATACTACGTATACTACCTCAAGCGTTCAAGGGAACGCACCAGCGTTTCGTCGGCGCCGATATTCCGTATCGCCAAATAGTCAAGAATCAAACAAATAACAGGGAAAGATAAGGCGATCCGCACATTTATGGATACGTCTAACTGTTGTTTCATTACAACAATCAGATAAGCAAAGAATCCATAAAACCCAAGCATCAGGACAGCATTGAACAGGCAGAGACGTATCTGCAGCATTCTCTTTTTATAAAGGAATACCGTAATAAGGGCAAGCAGAGAAACGAGGGCAACCAGGACAAACAATCCCCATGTGGGATAAACAATCTCCGAAGTAGCCACAGCGCTCACGCCAAAAACGTCAAACGTATAAAAACCGTCGCCGGTTTGTAACGCCGATAAAGGCATGAACAGCATGAGAGCCGTTAAAACGGCTATAATAAGTAAATAAACAGTTTGTATTCTTTGTAACATGATTTTTCAGTTGACGGTTGACGGTTGGCAGTCGAATCGCATAATTAATTAACGGCCAACTGCCAACTGCCAGCGAATTAAAATACTCCTTTATCTTTTGACGGATTTTTATAATACACTTTATCGTCTTCGTATTCCTGAGCGGCAATAAGCGTCGGCTTCGGCAGTTTTTCGTAATAACGGGAGATTTCAATCTGTTCCCTGTTTTCAAATACTTCCTCCAAATTATCGTTGTAAGAGGCAAATTCCTGAAGTTTCTTTTCCAAATCCTGCTTCATTTCCACAGTAATCTGGTTAGCCCTCTTGGCAATGATCATTGTCGTTTCATAAACATTACCCGTATCGGCAGATAATTTCATCATGTCGCGTGTAACCGTATTGGCCGGAGCATTTGACTTTCTATAATCCATATAATTGTTTTTAGTAATTAAATTCGTTAATAACTGTCGGTAATCCGCTTGCTGGCATAATCATAGAAGCGTTTTGCCTGTTTCGTATATTTTCCTTCGGGGTATTCGTTCGTATAGTTATAATATTCATCTACTACATCCCGATACCGTCCCTGTAACTTTTCGTCTACGCTGACCATGGCTAATTCGTATTTTGACTGTAACACCAGATAGATGAATTCTTCCCTGTATTTTGAAAAGGGATAGTTCTTCAGCGCATTTTGAGCCGTTATTACGCAGGCCTGGTAATTATTACCCATATAGGTTCCCATGTTGTAATACAAATGAGTAGCTAACAGTTCTTTGTAAGCCAGTTTCTCCTGAAGCTCAAACATAATATTTTGCGCTTCCGCAGAACGTTCCGACTGCGGATAATACTCCAGGTACAGTTGTAATTGATTAATCGCTTCATAGGTTTGCGCCTGGTCTAACCGGGCGTCCGGCGAATCCAGGTATAAGCCGTATCCCGAATAGAAACGGGCCATCTCTACATACTCGCCCTTGGGATACGTAGTATAATACGTATTGAAATATTGCGAAGCCGTTTGATAATCTTTTTGTCCATAATAGCTCTGAGCCAGTAAATACAATGACTCTTCGGCATAGGCCGTACCTTTAAAGACAGTCACTAATTCTTCCAGCAGAGTAGCCGACTTTGTATATTGCTTTGCATTAAAATATTTCTTTGCATACGAATATTTCACCTCATAATCCGTACTTTTCAACACCTTATTGTATTCTCCGCAGGAAGAGAATAAGATTGCCATCATCGCTAATAAATAAGTTACCTTTCTCATGCGCATATATTTAGCCTGCAAAGTTAACGTATCCTTGCTAATAATTAAAACGCAAAACGTTAATAATTACAACTTATATAAATCACTTGCTGCAATCAACGTTAATTTATTCTCTTTCAGAACCTCCGCGCATCTTTTCACATCGTCCGGGCGGATAATAACATGCGCCGAATCTCCTTGCGAGAAGGCGTACATATATTCGATAAAGATAGCGGCGTCCGTAATAATATCCATTGCCTTAGCTAAAGCGCCCGGCTGATTGGGGCAATACAAACAGACTACATCCGTAACGCTTACCGCGTATTTTTTGGATTGAAGTACTTCGATAGCTTTGTCTATATCCGACACGATCAAGCGCAAAATGCCAAAATCCGAGTTTTCCGATACGGTAAAGGCAGACATATTAATGCCTGCTTCTCCTAATAATTTGGCTACTTCCGTAAAACGGCCTCTCTTATTTTCAAGAAAGATAGATAATTGTTTAATCAACATGGCGTATTCTTTTATGGTTAAACTAATTTACGATTGTCTATTACATGTTTGGCTTTTCCCATGCTTCGCTCGATACTGCGGGGTTCCACTATTTTTATTTCCGGCTGTATGCCGATCACGCTTTGCATCTGAGCGGCAATTTTCTTTTTCAAAGCCAGAATCTTGCCCATTTCGTCCGTATAATATTCGGGGCGTACTTCTACCTGCACCTGGAATGTATCCGTATTATTCACTCTGTCTACAATAATAAGATAATGAGGCTCAAATTCGGGCATTTCCAGAATAACCGATTCCACTTGCGACGGAAACACATTCACTCCGCGAATAATTAACATATCGTCGCTACGTCCTAAAATACGGTCCATACGTACAGCCGTACGCCCGCAATTGCATTTTTCATAATGCAGAGACGTTAAATCACGCGTACGGTAACGTATCATCGGCATGCCTTCTTTTGTTAATGTGGTAAAAACCAACTCTCCCTGTTCGCCCGGTTTCTTTGGTTGCAAGGTATTGGGGTCGATAATTTCCGGCAGGAAATGGTCTTCCCATAAATGCGTTCCTTTCTGGCATTGACATTCGCAGCCGACGCCCGGGCCGATCACTTCTGTTAAACCATAAATATCGTAAGCCTTAATACCTAACGATTCTTCTATTTCATTACGCATGTTTTCAGTCCACGGTTCCGCTCCGAAGAGACCTGTTTTTAATTGAAACTCTTCGCGGGGAATGCCCGATTCTTTTATTGTTTCCCCCAAAAACAAAGCGTATGAAGGAGTACAGGTCAGCACTTTCGCCCCAAAGTCGTGCATTAACTGGATTTGCTTCTGCGTATTACCGCTGCTCATCGGTATTACCGTCCCTCCTATATTCTCTACTCCGCCGTGCAGTCCTAATCCTCCCGTAAACAGTCCATACCCGTACGAAACCTGCACGGTATCATTGCGGGTCACCCCGGCCGCATACAGACAGCGGGCAACCGTTTCGCTCCATATGGAAAGGTCTTTCCGGGTATACCCTACTACGATCGGTTTACCCGTAGTGCCGGATGAAGCGTGCAGGCGGACGATTTCCGACATGGGAACAGCCATCAATCCAAAAGGATAGTTATCGCGCAAATCCTGTTTTGCCGTAAAAGGGAGTTTGGTAATATCGTCAATCGATTCAATATCATCGGGGGTTAACCCCATTTCCTGCATTTTCTTTCTGTAAAAAGGCGTATTATGATAAGCGTGTTCGACAACCCGCTTCAAACGGATACTTTGCAATTTCTGCATCTCTCCGCGCTCCATACACTCGACAGTCTCATTCCAAATCATGGTTTATAAAGATAAGTTTGTTATAGTTAGTAATAAAAACCGGTACAAGGTAACAACTTTTTTTAAAGCGAGCCTCTTTTACCGTTAAATAATTATATAAAACAATATTTCCTTTCCTGAGCTGAACGAATGGTATCGAATAAAAACCGGCGGCTCTGTTTTAGCAAAAAAAAGACCATTACGATGGTTTATAAAAGACATCGTAATGGTTTTTCTTTCATCCTGTTTCCGGCTTGCTTACTTTTTTCTATCGAATAAATAGTTGTCGTATATGCCATCCACGAGCGTCTTTTTTACAGCTTCCAGATAGCCGAAACCATTTTGCATATCGGGCAGGAGGTAACTGCCTTCCACCCATTCGTTCCAGGCATTGATGGCGATCAGAGGCGGCTGTTCCGGGTGGCTGTCCACATATGTCTTTGCCTTGTAAAGCAAAGCGGCAAAACTTTCCGGCGTATTGTAATAATGAACTACATCATGTATGCCTTTTGCAGGGAAACGCGGCGTATCGTCCCAACCAATGGAAACGCAGGGGAACAGGGGTACATCCAGGATGGAATCCATTTGTTCTCTTATCTTCACCGAATTATCGGCATATGTCAGGTAATTTTCGTTTATTCCTCCCATATTGTACATCGCAACGCTATTGAAGCCCATGTCCGTTACTTTTTCAGCAAACTGCGCGGCTCCTTCTTCCGACATAATAGCGCCTCCGCCTTGATTCCATTGAATATGCAAATCCGGGAATCCGGCTTTCTTCGCTTCCTCTCTGAAATAATCCAGCGCTTTCCGCGATTCTTCAATACTTCCGCCAAAACCTTCCGTTAAATTCTCTATGCTGAATATGGAAAAGACCGGTTTGCCGTCAATCTTAAAGTAGTTAGGTTGTTTGAAATATTGCCTTATAACTCTTTCAACAATAAGTTTGAAGTCGTCCCAGCCCACAGCGCCGTCCCAAAGTAACGACGTGTCATCCTTAAACTTATGTACATTCCAGTAATTTCGTTTTACGTCATGATTGGCCCACATGATATAAAATTGCATGCTGGAATTATTACTTGCTTTCAGGAAACCGTCATTAAGAGCGCTTTCCAGGAAAGGGCCGCCATCAAACCAGTACCAGTCGTAAACAAAGACAGTAACGCCATAGTCGACAGCCATATCAATCCATTTCTCTACTACGTTAGGATCATTATCCATCCCATAACCATACAGCGGCAACCGGGGTTGATAATGCCCTTCAAAACGGGGATCGCCTTTTTTAATTACTTCCCATTCGCCGGCTTTTTCAGGCCAAAGCATATCGCCGAAACGTTCGTCGTGATGACATGACGGCCAGACATAGGCCGCTACATGATAGTTGTTTTTCTTCGCCGCTTCCCGACCGGAAACATTGGTTTTCTGAACGCAGGAAACAAAGAAAAAATTTATACATATCCCTGCTATCGTTACTATAAACAGCCTTTTCAATTTAACGGCATTTTTCAGTTTCATACTCCCTTATTTATAATTAACATTAAATTCTACCATCCCGGATTTTGAACCAGATTCGGATTAAGGAGCGAAAACAGAAAATAGATGAGCATTGCCATAACGGCGCTTATGGGGATGGTGAGCGTCCAGGCTATTAGCAGGTCTTTTGTTACTCCCCAACGGACGGCCGAGAGGCGTTTAACGGCGCCGACGCCAATGATCGCCCCGGTTATTGTGTGCGTCGTACTCACCGGTATTTTCAGGATTTCTGTGATAAAAAGAGTGATGGCGCCCGACGTTTCGGCTACGACGCCTTCCAGTGCGGTTACTTTCGTTATTCTTGTGCCTACCGTTTTTACTATTCGCCAGCCGCCCGACATCGTTCCGAGGGCAATCATGCTAAAACAGGCTAACGGAACCCAAACGGGAATGTCGCCGATATCCGTTATTTCGCCAACGGCAAAAAGGGCGGCGGCAATAATGCCCATTACTTTCTGGGAATCGTTAAGCCCGTGCCCCACGCTGAAAAGAGCGGAAGAAACCAATTGCAAATGCTTGAACCATGTTTCGGCTTTATGAGGATTGGCGTTCCGCCAGAAATATAACGTAACATACGTCAATATCACGGCTATAAACATACCGATCAGTGGCGCCAGAAAGATAAAGGCGGCAATTTTAAGGATCACTAATCCCTGAATCGAACTGAATCCGGCGCTTGCGATGGCGGCTCCGGCAAATCCGCCGATCAGGGTGTGCGACGACGACGACGGTATCCCCAGCCACCAGGTGAGCAGGTTCCAGGCAATGGCGGCAATCAGGCCCGAAAAAATAACCGGCAAGGTGATAAATTGCGGTAAAACCGTTTTGGCAACCGTATTGGCAATACCAAATTCGCCAATAATAAACTTAGCGATAAAGAACGCCACAAAATTAAAAAAGGCAGCCCAAAGTACGGCATGGAAAGGCGTAAGCACCTTTGTAGAGACAATCGTCGCTATCGAATTGGCGGCGTCATGAAAGCCGTTAATATAATCGAATAATAAGGCTAAAACGATCACTATTATTAATAAAGTCATTTCAGTTCAGTTCAGGAATACTTAATAATAACCGTTTTAATAATCTTGCCAACGGATTCGGACGCATCGGTAGCCCGTTCAAGTTCGTGGAGTATATCTTTCAGCTTAATCACTTCGATGGCGTCTTTTTCATTTGCAAACAGATCGATAAGGAAATGTTCATATACATCGTCGGCCATCTTTTCCGCCCGGTTCAATTGTGCGCAATATTCCTTTATCTTATCCGGCCTTTTCTTGAAAGAATCCAGTTCTTCCACAGCCAGCACAAGATAGCCTACCGATTCGCGCAGCAGGACGGCTAATTCCGTGGCATTCTCCGGTATTTTTTTCGGGTTATATAATACGATACGCTTTGAACAACTGTTTATCAAGTCCATGATATCGTCTATCTTCGACGAAAGGTTGTTAATATCCTCGCGGTCGAAAGGAGTGATAAACGTATTATTCAATTCTTCAAAGATTTGGTGCTGCACGCTGTCGGCCTTATGCTCCAATTCTTTAATTTGTATATTATAACGCACGGCTTCATCGTGGCTTGTCACCTTCACACATTCAATAATTAAATCGGACGCCTTAATTATGATTTCGCACATTTCGTGCAACAGCAGGAAAAACTTGTTTTCCTTTGGCTTTAATTTGTCGAATAATCTGTTCATATAAGTATCTGTTTAGTGGTTACCGGAGAAAGAAAAATTGCGGCAAACGCGGCAATACATTTTTTTATTATTCCCATCATTTTATTACGTTAAACCCGGTATACGGGATCAACGCCTGAGGCATTCGGATTCCGTCCGGGGTTTGATTATTTTCCAAAAGCGCCGCCACGATACGGGGCAAAGCCAGGGCGCTGCCGTTCAGCGTATGGCATAACCGTATCTTTTTGTCGTCGTCGCGATAGCGGCATTTCAACCGGTTGGCCTGATAATCTTCAAAATTAGATACCGAACTGACTTCCAGCCAGCGTTTCTGAGCGGCGGAATATACCTCGAAATCGAATGTCAGAGCGGAAGTAAAACTCATATCCCCGCCGCATAAGCGAAGGATACGCCAGGGCAGTTCCAGTTTTTCCACCAGCGACTGCACATAATCAACCATTTCCTGTAAAGATCGATAAGAATGTCCGGGCTTGTCGATACGGACAATCTCTACCTTATCAAACTGGTGCAGGCGGTTCAGCCCGCGCACATCCTTACCGTACGAACCGGCTTCGCGGCGAAAACAGGCGGAATAGGCCGTATTCATCACCGGCAGATCGGCTTCGTTCAATATCGCATCGCGGTAGATATTGGTCACCGGCACTTCCGCCGTCGGGATAAGATACAGATCGTCCAGCGTAGCGTGATACATCTGCCCTTCCTTGTCGGGTAAGTTCCCGGTTCCATATCCGGAGGAGGCATTCGCCATATAAGGAGGCTGGATTTCCAGATAACCGGCTTCGCGCGCATTATCAAGGAAGAAATTAATCAACGCCCGCTGCAAACGGCAGCCATAGCCCTTATATACGGGAAAACCGGCGCCCGCTATTTTTACGCCAAGCTCAAAGTCTATCAAATCGTATTTCTTCGCCAAATCCCAATGCGGCAGGGCGCCTTCTCTAAGTTCGGGGACGCCGCCGCCCTGTTTCACGACTTCATTATCTTCCGCCCCTTTGCCTTCGGGAACGCAGTCGTGCGGCAGATTGGGTATCGATACCAGCAGCTCATGCAGTTGCCGTTCCGCCGTATTTTTTGTTTCATCAAGGATTTTATTGCTCTCTTTCATTTCCGCCACCTGCAAACGGGCGGCTTCGGCTTCGGTTTTCTTACCCTCCTTCATCAACCCGCCGATCGTTTTCGACAGGCCGTTTACTTCAGCCAGGTTGGCGTCTAATTGCTGTTGCGTTTCCCTGCGCGTTTTATCTAACGCTATAATCCGGTCGATTATTTCTTTCGCGTCAAAGCGCTTCTTAGCCAGTTTGCGGATTACCTCGTCTTTATTTTCTATGATAACTTTAATCGTCAACATATCGTATGTTTAATTTGAGGAAGCAAAGATAAGCAATATATAAGAAAATAACACACCTGCCAGTCAAAAGTATTTCTCTTATATACTCTATTGCCTCAAATCGCCGCTCTTATTTCACCCTTCCGCCGGTTATCCAGCCGCGTAAATAATAAGGGTCGTTCAGATCGCTTACAATCACGCCCCGGGAGGCGCTTGCATGTATGAAATGTTGATTTTTAAGATAAATCCCCACATGATTCGGGATATTTTTCTTCCCGCGGCCTGTCCTGAAAAACACCAGATCGCCTTCCCGCAATTTCCCCCTGCTTACCTTCCGGCAGTTATACTTCAGCATATCGGCGGAAGAGCGTTTCAGTTTCTTTCCGTAAACTTCCGCATAAATTTGCAGCGCCAGACCCGAACAGTCAACGCCTCTCCGGGTATTTCCTCCGTATGTATACTTTACTCCCAGCCAGTTGGCCGCTTCCGTATACAAATGCAGGTTATCTCTGCCGGTTACCGGCAAGCCCAGCTTGCGGGACAGTTCCCCCGGCGTATCCGCTCCAGCCGGGACACGCTTAGCCGTCCCGCAGGAAGCGGCCAGCGCTACGATAAAAGCTAACACAACGAAAACCTGCCTGTTTCTCATCCGCCCGTTTATTATTTCATGTAAACATAGAAAAAAAACGGGCAACTATTCAATTCCCGTCCGAAAATCGTTGACGGCACAAATGTATAACCGCCAAAAAGCCGTTTGTCGCTAAACGGCGGCGAACGGCGGCACATACGGCAAGTCCCCGTAACTGTTAAAAAAAA
>JAITRG010000058.1 GCA_031288515.1 Tannerellaceae bacterium | reverse complement strand
CTCAAAGCTGCGCGGAAAGGCCCCAAAGTCGCCCTGAATGGTTCCAAAGCTGCTCGGAAACGGCCCAAATCTGCGTGGAAACGTCCCGTTACTTCCCTGAAAGGCCCAAAATCCTCCTTGAAAGGCCCAAAATCTGCGTGGAAATGGCCCAAAGCTGCGTGGAAAGGCCCCAAAGCTGCACGGAAACGGCTCAAAGCCGCGTGGAAATGGCCCGAAGCCGTGTGGAAACGCCCCGAAGCCGCGTGGAAATGGCCCGAATCTGCGCGGAAACGCCCCAAAGCCGCGTGGAAATGGCCCGAATCTGCGCGGAAACGCCCCAAAGCCGCGCTGAAATGGCCCGAATCTGCGCGGAAACGGCCCAAAGCTGCGTGGAAACGGCCCGAATCTGCGCGGAAACGGCTCAAAGCTGCGCGGAAATGGCCCAAAGCTGCGTGGAAATGGCCCGAATCTGCGCGGAAACGGCTTATAGCTGCGCGGAAAGGCTCCAAGTCTTCCCTGAAAGGCTCCAAGTCTTCCCTGAATGGTTCAAATGTTGCGCTGAAAGGCCTCAAAATCTGCGCTGAAAGGCCTCAAATCTGCGCGGAAATGCCTCGACGAATCGGGGGAATTTACGGATTTTTTACGTCTTTGCGAAGCGACGTCGCCGCTAAAGATGCGTTTTTCTTGTAAAATAGATATACTTTTGCAATGAATAAATAAATGGTAAAGAGAAAAAATATGAAATCAGACCGTATTTTGGAAATATGCGCCAATTCTGCATTAAGCTGTATGGAAGCCGAAGCAGGAGGCGCCAAACGTGTCGAACTGTGCGCCGGTATTCCCGAAGGAGGTACTACGCCTTCTTTTGGAGAGATTAAAACGGCCCGGGCAATTGCCCCGTCTATCGACATTAATATTATTATCCGTCCGCGGGGAGGCGATTTCCTGTATTCGCAGGCCGAAATACAGTCGATGTTTCACGACATAGCGCTGGCCAGGGAGTGCGGACTGCATGGCGTAGCGCTCGGATGCCTTACCAGAGAAGGAAATGTAGACGCTGGTTTGCTCGACCGGCTGGTACTGGCGGCCCGTCCCCTGTCGATTACGTTCCACCGGGCTTTTGACGTTTGCCGCGACCCCTTTACCGCGCTTGAACAAATCATAGACGCCGGGTGCGACCGTATCCTCACCTCCGGGCAGCAGCCCGACGCCGTACAGGGAATCCCCCTGATAGCCAATCTGGTAGAACGCGCCGCCGGACGGATTATCATCATGCCCGGATGCGGCGTGCGCGCAGATAACATCGCCCTGATAGAAGCCGAAACCGGAGCCAGGGAGTTTCATACCTCCGCCCGCACGATCCTGCGCAGCGACATGGAATACCGTAGCGAAAGGGTTCCGATGGGCGTAAGCGCCATTACGTCGGAATTTGAAATCGCCCGGACCGACCGCAGGATAGTGGCCGCCTGCCTGAGATGAAACATTACAGGGAGATACTCCGGCGCTATAAGACAAGCCTGTTCGTCAGTCCTTTCCTTGTGCTTGTCACTGTGCTGTGCGAAACGGTGCAACCCATGTTCATGGCCGAAATCATAGACGCCGGGGTGATGCGGCGCAACCTCTCTGTCGTATCCGAAACGGGCTTGCACATGGCGCTGGTCTCCCTGGCGGGCTTATTCTTCAGCGTGGCCAACATCTACGTCTCTTCGATAACGTCCATTGGCTTCGGAACCGGTTTGCGCGCCGCCCTGTTTCATAAAATCCAGCAGCTTTCCTTTGCCGGCGTCGACCGCCTCGGCCCCGCCTCCCTCGTTACCCGCCTCACGGGCGACGTGGCGCGTATCCAGCACCTGGTACTCACGTCGATGCGCATACTTTTGCGGGCCCCCTTTACGCTGATGATGGCCGTGTTCTTCGTTGTCCGTATCAATCCGGATTTGGCGATGGCGCTTCTGGCCTCTATCCCGGTATTGGGCGCCGCTATTTTCGTCATACTGCGCAAAGGCCTCCCCCTTTTCCTGAAAGTGCAGCAGCAGTTAGACCGGCTGAACGGCCTGGTGCGCGAGAACCTGATAAACATCCGGGTGGTGAAGTCATTCGTCCGCGAAGACTTCGAGACCGCCAGGTTTACCCGCAGCAGCGAAGCCTTGCGCGACCTGGTAATCCGGGCGTCTGATACGGTTGTCACCCTGTTTCCCGTTATGCAACTGGTTATGAACCTCTCTATCCTGGCCATCCTGTGGTTTGGGGGATACAAGGTTATCGGCGGCGAGCTGAAGGTAGGCGAGCTTATCTCTTTCGTCAACTACCTTACGCAAGCGCTGATGTCGCTGATGATGTTTTCCATGATCAGCGTGGCATTTGCCCGCGCTTCGGCCTCTTCCCGGCGCATTACAGAGGCGCTTGACGCAGAGCCTTCGCTTCCCGGCACGTCCGCCACCCTGCCGGATCAGCGCCGGATCGGCCGGGGCGACGTTACCTTCAGGCACGTAAGTTTCAGGTACGAAGGGGGCGAAGAAGACGTATTGCACGATATCAATTTCCATGTGCGGCAGGGCGAAACAGTGGCGGTGGCAGGAGCCACCGGTTCTGCCAAGTCTTCCATGCTGCAACTGATTCCCCGCCTGTATGATGCAACGGCGGGCGAAGTACTGATAGACGGCGTCAACGTAAAAGCATACCCTTCAGACGAGTTGCGCGATAAGATAGGCGTGGCGCTCCAGAAGAACGAACTCTTCGCCGCCACCATTGCCGACAACCTGCGCTGGGGCAAACCGGACGCCACGCAAAAAGAGCTGGAAGACGCCGCCCGCGCCGCCGAAGCGCACGACTTTATCATGTCTTTCGCCGCCGGCTACGACACGATGCTGGGACGTGGCGGCGCGGGCGTCTCCGGCGGGCAAAAGCAACGCCTCTGCATCGCCCGCGCCCTGCTCCGCAAACCGAAAATACTGATACTGGACGACAGCGCCAGCGCCGTAGATACGGAGACGGAACGAAGGATACAGGCCAACCTCCGCTCCTGCCTGACGGATACCACCGTATTTATCATCACCCAGCGAATCGGTACGATGGAATCTGCCGGCCGCATAATCGTGCTGGAAGACGGCAAAATAGAAGCCATCGGCTCCCCGGAAGAACTCCTCCTTACGTCCGGAGTATACCGCGAAATATACCAGTCGCAACAAACCGCCTTCTGAAGCAAATGGCACACGGCGATCATAAGAAACAGGGCGCAAAACCCCGGAGTAGCGCCAAAGCCTTCCGGCGGCTTGTCTCTTATATGGCGTCCGACCGCCGTCTGTTACTGCTGATCGGTTTCCTGATAATCGTAAGCATCGCCTCCAACCTGGCAGGTTCGTACATGATCCGCCCGATTATCAACAACTATATTATTCCAGGCGCTCCTGCTGGGCTTGCCGGGGCGCTGCTCCTGCTGGGCGCCGTGTATATAACCGGGGCGGCAGCCGTCTACATCCAGTACCGCCTGCTCAACAAAACGGCCCAGCGCACCGTAACGCGCATGCGCATCGAGCTGTTCGCCAAAATGGAGCGTCTCCCCATAACCTATTTCGACACGCATCAGCACGGCGACCTGATGAGCCGCTACACCAATGACATAGACCGCATCAGCGACGCCCTCGCCGACAGCCTTTCGGATATGCTGTCGAGCGGACTTACCTTACTCGGTATTTTCTGCCTGATGCTGTATATAAGCCCCGTCCTTACGCTCGTTACGCTGATAACCGTCCCCCTGATGTTCCTCTCCGCCCGGGTGATCGTAAAGAAAAGCCGCGCGTATTTCAAAGACCAGCAAGAGTCGCTCGGCGCCCTCAACGGCTACGTAGAAGAGATGATAAGCGGGCAAAAAGCGATAAAAGTATTCGGGCGCGAAAAACAGGTGGAAGCCGGCTTTGAAGCGTATAACCGGGATTTGAAAGAGAAGTCGCTGATGGCCCAGTTCTACGCAGGCCTGATGATGCCGGTTATGCAAAACCTCAATACGCTGAACTTCGTCGTCATCACCATCGCAGGCGCCCTGCTGGCTATCTTCCGCGGCTTCGACGTGGGCGGGCTGGCAGCCTTCCTTCAATACTCGCGCCAGTTCGGAAGGCCGGTCAACGAGCTGGCAAGCCTTTATAACAGCATCCAGGCCGCCTTTGCCGGCGCAGAGCGTATCTTTGAAATTATAGACGAGACGCCCGAAGAACCCGACGCAGCCGGCGCCATATCCCTGAACAAGGTAAAAGGCGACGTGTCCCTGAAGCACGTCTGCTTCGGCTACCACCCGGAAAGAACCATCCTGAAAGACGTCGCCCTGCATGCCCGCCCCGGCTGCAAAATCGCCCTCATAGGAGCCACAGGCGCCGGGAAGACCACGATACTGAACCTCCTTCCCCGCTTTTTTGACGTATGGGAAGGCGAAATAACCATCGATGGCCATCCCATCAAGAGCATAACGCGCGAAAGCCTCCGCCGGTCGATGGCCATCGTGCTGCAAGACGTCCATCTCTTCACCGGAACCGTATGCGAAAACATCCGCTTCGGACGGTTAAACGCTACCGACGAAGAAGTAGTAGAAGCCGCCAGGCTAACCGCCGCCCATTCCTTCATCAAACGCCTCCCTCACGGATATAACACCTTGCTGGAAAACGATGGAGCCAACCTGAGCCAGGGCCAGCGCCAACTGCTCAACATAGCCCGCGCCGCCATAGCCAACCCGCCTGTCCTGCTCCTGGACGAAGCCGCCAGCAACATCGATGCCCGCAGCGAACTGCTCGTCCGGCAAGGCTTGGACAAACTGATGCAAGGCCGCACCAGCCTCATCGTAGCCCACCGCCTCTCCACAATCCGCAACGCCGACCTCACCCTCGTCCTCGAACAAGGGCGTCTTAAACAGTTGAATTAAAGGGCGCCTTCCCTCCCGTTTGCAGCGCTCCCTTTTTTTTAATGTTTTTTTAAATATTTTCTTATTGGAGAATAGTTTATATATTTGTCCGTATATGAGTTTTAACAGAGTACCGCTTTGACAGGAAGCGTTCTTTATGAAAAACGGCGAACCTGACATAAATATAGTCATTTTATGGAAATAATAATCTCAATTGTTGCGGGGATAATAATCCTGTTTATTATCTATGTGTTTTTTTTAGCGCTGTTCAAATCATGCCCCATATCAGATGTGCATACTTGCTGGAATAATAACAAGAGGTACCGGAGAACATAATAAACGAAAAACTGCAAGAACGGCGCCTTTACAAAAACGATTGAAAATATTCAGCACGTAGCTAACAGTAAAAACAGATAATCAGTCATCAGAATATAAACATTTCAAAAACGGAAAAATATGGCAATAATAGATTTAGTCCGCTGGTCGCCGCAAGGAAGTAAAACAATTTACGCTTGGCGTTTTCCCGAGACCAATTTAGCAACCTGCACGCAACTTATCGTGCAGGAATCACAAGAGGCAGTCTTGTTTTCAAAAGGGCAGATAGTCGGTAAATTCGGCGCTGGCAAACACACGCTTAACACTGAAAACTTGCCTGTACTCCGCAATCTGTTCGGTATTCCTTTCGGTGGAAAAAATCCTTGTTGCGCCCGATACCAGCCTTTACAATTTGAGTTTGGCAGATTTAGGCGCGTTGTACAAAGGATTTCCACAAGCCGCTAATTCAGGAAAAATTAAAATGAATACAGAAACAGACGAGGTAAAATCCACGCTTACCAGCGAGGAAATTCAGAAGACCTTGCGTAGTTACACCGTAATCGGCAAGGTTTTGGCAGCCGATCTGCTTGATACAGACAAATTTCAAAATCATTTTTTGTTAACCGCTGCCTCGCTTGGCTCGCAACTGCTTAAAACCTGCGATATGGGCATTGGCAAAGATGGCAAACCTGCAACGCTAACTTTCGACAAAATTCGCGATTTCTTTTTTGATATCCTTGCAGGTAAAATTGAGATTCAAGCAATGGACGGTAAATTTGATATTTCGCAAATAACAGGAAAATTCTAATTCTACTTTAACGCATTAATTCTTTCTCATCAGAAGCATAAAGCCCTCATCCCCCTTATTCAGGCCCATGTCATTACCCCATTACGCAGGCTTGTCTGGCGACGTCTTTCAGGTTTCAGCCGGCTTATAGATACTTGCGTATGAACAGTTATGGCTGAAAGAAGACCTTTCAGCCCCGTTTCAGCAAAAAAAATGGGCCGGCAAAAAGGGAAAAAAGTCATTATGACGCCTTCAGTAAACCGGTATAATGATTTGGTAAAAAGTATATAATGGTTTGCCAAAGGCGTCATAACGGTTTACTGAAGACGTCATAACGGTTTTCTGGCGTCAATCCCTCTCCTCCGGTTTCTAAAGGCTGTAAGGAAGCTGAAAGGTCTTCTTTCAGGATTTCATTCTGTAAACCAATCCTTTGTAACAAAACTGGAGGCTGAAAGGAAAGGTGAAAAAGTATCATTTAGCAGGGGAATTTACCTGTTGAAAAAGCAGTTCCCGGGCGGATATCAGGTTTATCTTCTTTTTTCGCACGTTTTTTAATCTGTTAAAGTAGAAATAGTTTTTATTTTAGAGAGTTTAACATACCAGGCAATAATTTTATCCTGAATCACTATTGTCCGATTAAAAACCGGGATTATTTTTATTTATTATATAATTAGTTACAACTTAAGAAGTTCGTTTTTCAAAAACCTGCCCCCTCAAAATGAGAGAGTCATTTGTACCGCAATTGGTGCTTTAGTATGGCTTTTGGTTCGTTTCCCGTATGTCCTTCGCCCATTCACAATTACCCAGTATAAATCCAAATGGCTGATAAAATGGATTCGAACCAATGCCGCAACTGTCGAAAACGATTTTTCTGACTTTGCCTTACGTTTCAGCACAGTAAGCAACAAGTGCGCAATCAAAGTTACCCAAACCTGAGTTTTTATTCCATTTTCGCTCTCCGAATAGAAGAAATGCAATTGGGAGTTCTGTTTCAACTTTTTGAACACCAGTTCAATCGTCCAGCGAAGACGATAAATCAAGGCAACCTCCTCATTCGATATCTCCCAATTGTTTGTAATGAACCGGTAAATCCTTCCCTGTTCATCCCTGTACGTTACTTTGCGCAGACAAAGCGTATTATCCGCTTTTCCCCCTTTCTTTGTCGCATACTTCAAATGAATGTGCTCTTCTTTCAAAACGCCGGCTTCCTTATCGGGCAGGACTTGCCCGAAAACGTCTTCCTGAACCTCGTACTTTGCATTGTCCTTCAACCGGCAGACAAAGGAAAGGCCTTCCTCCCCCCACAAAGAAAACGGGTGATAATGACTGTATGCTTTGTCAAAGACAGTCATACTGCCCTGGGGCAAAGTCAACTGTTTGAGAAAGTTTTTGTCATGCAGTTTTGCTTCACTCATTTTCACAAACTATGCCGAATCTGCATGTATATCGGTCAGCATGTGGACTTTTAAGCCGCCTTTTTTGCGGCCATCATCCTTCCGGTTACGTCCAACACCCTTCAGTATGTCCGAAAACAGACTGACTGTTGTGGAATCGAAGGCATAAAACTTCTCAAAGCGAACCCCCTCTTTCCGTCTGTCCGACTAAACGGGCGAGAAATAATCGACCAATGCAATATAAATCTTCTCAGAAACGCCTCCACTTCTCCTGTTCAGGCCATCGTTAAAGGTGCTTTTGGCTGGAGAGCGATCCATACCCGAATAATTCAACTTGCCGCCCAGTGCCGCCATACCGTCGCACACCTCACGGGCAGAATCACACCGGGTAAATACCCCGAAAAGAAGACTTACCGGTTCATCCCAGGTACTAAAGGACTTATAATAACGGTCACTTTGTTCTTCCAATACTATTTTATCGACTGCCTCTCCTGGCAGCATTTGCAATAGCTGATTAAATATCGGCTGTCCGACTAAATTTTTATCACTATCTTTACCCATGTTTTATTTCGTTTCTGTAAATACAAAATTAAAACATCGGGGCGAAACCATAAGGGAGTAGCCCTTTTTTACTGAAATTTTACTCGGCCAGTAGTGATTGTTTATAACTCCTGACGGCGCAAATGTACAGCCGGCAAAAAGCCGTTTGTCTCCCTTACTGATAAAAACAGGATGGGGCGGAATGATCCTTTGAAGTGTCCAATATTTGGACAGCAGTGTCAAAAAAATGGACAGCGCCTGAATCTTTGATGGCTGTATTTGTCTGATAGATAACATTCCCGTGTTTTGGCACGGTATTTGGGCAGGTGTTTGTAAAACGGGTATCAGTAACAGGTACCGGTAGAGAAAAACATGTAAAGAAAATCAGTATGAAACAGTTGTATTACACATTCCGTTATGTGCTTCGCGGGAAAGGGAGCAATCTGGTAAAGGTTATATCGCTCACGCTGGGGCTGACGGTGGCGCTGGTGTTGTTTTCCAAAGTGGCTTTTGAAGCGAGTTATGACCGTCATTATCCCGACGCCGACAGGATTTACCGTATCCAGCGGAATCTTAGCATGGGGGGCGACGCGGTCTACGACGGGCCGATTATCAATGCGCCCGTTCCCGGAGCTATGAAGGAGAGCCTGGCCGGGGTGGAAGAAGCCGCCGTTACGCAGGGCTGGCAGGAAACGGTACTTAGCTATGAGACGGTCAATTACAGGGAGAATGTGCTGATGGCTGATTCTGCTTTCTTTGATCTGTTCGGCGTCAGCGTGCTGGCCGGGGACAAGCGGCAACTGGCTGTGGCTTCTACCATTTTCCTTTCGCGCTCGGCGGCCCGGCGGATATTCAGGCAGGAAGACCCGGCGGGCAAAACGCTGACGCTGAAAAGTAACGGTACGCCGCTTATCGTGGCCGGCGTATTTGAAGACGTTCCCGAAAATACGACGCTCCGGTTCGACGCCGTGCTGTCTTTCCGCACGCTGACCCAGACCTGGGGCGCCAGGCCCGGCTGGATGAACAACGACGCTTATATCGGATACGTGAAACTGCGTCGCGGCGTTACGCCCGCAGAGGTGGAAGCCGGGATACCGGATATGCTGGGCAACTATTACGACGTGAAGGCGATGGAAGAACGGGGAATGTGGTCGTCTTACCTGCTGCATCCGGTGAAAGACCTGCATGTGAAAGACCCGGCGGTGAAAAAAATGCTGTTAATCCTGAGTTTGCTGGCTTTTGTCCTGCTGTTTGTTTCGGCCATGAATTATGTGCTTAATTCTATCTCGTCGCTGGCCGTCCGGGCCAAGTCGGTAGGCGTACATAAGTGCAACGGCGCGTCGGGGAGGAATATCTTCGGGCTGTTCATGTACGAAACGGCTGTGCTGATCCTTGTTTCCCTGGCGCTGTCCGTTTTCCTGATCTACCTGTTCCGCGCGGGTATAGAGGAGCTGATGCAGACCTCCCTCGCCGCTATCTTTTCCCTGCCGAACCTGTGGGTGAGCCTTGCGGTGGTGGCCGTTTTACTGCTCGCGGCAGGCGTCATACCGGCCATGATGTTCTCGTCTATCCCGGTAACGCAGCTTTTCCGCACCTGCACGCCCGGCCGGCGTAACTGGAAACGGTCCCTGCTCTTCGCGCAGTTTACCGGGATAGCCTTCGTAATGGCTTTGCTGGTAATCATTATCAGGCAATACAATTATATAATGGATAAGGATTTGGGCTATACCACCGCAAACATTCTCTATTCCGAAGGCATGGAGGGCGTTACCGGCGAACAGATCGCCCTGCTGAAAAAGGAACTGGAGCAGACGCCCGAAGTAGCCGCCGTGAGCGTAGCCGCCAATCTCCCGCTGGAAGGCGGCAACGGATGGGGCATACAGGATAGCGAAGGGAATACGCTTTTCTCCACCCGGATGGTTCCCGTAGACCAGAGCTACCTCAAGGTATTCGAGATAGAACTGATACAGGGACAGGCATTCCCGGAAGACCTGACAGACAGCTACACCCGCGTACTCGTCAACGAATCGTTTGTAAGAAACATGGGATGGACGGACGCCCCCGTTGGCAAAACGATCAATCTCTCCGGACTGAACGTAGATGTGCTGGGCGTGGTAAAGGATTACCAGCTCTCTTCTCTCTACGCCGGGAAATCGGGCATGTTCAGGGATATTCCTCCCCTGATACTGGCGCCCAACGGCTCCGTGTATGGCTCCGCCGGCAACAGAGTAATGGCAAGGCTGCATCATCTTGACGCCGGTTCGCTCAACCTGATGAACAACCGGATAAAGGAAGTATTGAGTAACCAGGACGCCTACTTTATGGATTATCAAAGCCGGATAAGCCTGAGCTACAGGAGCGCCCGCCTGTTCCGCGACTCCATCTGGGTGGCGGCCGGCATTATGCTGTTCATCACCATACTGGGTCTTATCGGCTATACCGACGACGAGATGCAGCGGAGAAGCAAGGAAATCGCCATCCGCAAAATCAACGGAGCCACCGCCCGCAACATTCTGTCTACCATCACAAGAGACGTATCCGTCACCTCGGCCATCGCTATCGTACTGGGCGTGACGGTATCCCGTATCGTGGGGCAGCAATGGCTGCAGCAGTTTGCCGTAAAAATACCTTTAAACGTATTCATGTTCATGCTGTGCGGACTGTTCGTTTTCGGTATCATCCTCTTTTGCTCTTCAGCCCGCGCCTGGAACATAGCCAATGAGAACCCGGCGAACAGCTTGCGTTCGGAATAAATAAAACACACTCAAAAGGAAAACGAATTACAGTCATATGGAAAATAACGAACTACAGTCATTAGGAAAAAAGACCGTTTATAAAAATGAATACGCCCCCGAAGTATTGGAAACATTCGTAAACAAACATCCGGGAAACGATTACTGGGTGCGGTTTAACTGCCCCGAATTTACAAGCCTTTGCCCGATAACCGGGCAACCCGATTTTGCCGCCATCCGCATCGACTATATCCCTGCGGTAAAAATGGTGGAAAGTAAAAGCCTGAAGCTCTATTTATTCAGTTTCCGCAATCACGGAGCCTTCCACGAAGACTGCGTAAATATCATCATGAAAGACTTGATAGCACTTATGGAACCCAGGTACATCGAGGTAACCGGGATTTTTACGCCTCGCGGAGGCATAAGCATTTACCCCTGGTGCAACTATGGCCGGCCGGATACCAAATACGAAAAGTTTGCAGAACAACGGCTCTTTAATCATAATAAGTGAATAATTTTAGTTATGTTTGCAGGAAATATAAATTAATATAAATCTAAAATTCCATTCAGGCCATGAATAAAAGAGACCTAACCAGGACAGTATTGTTTGCCGCCTTGTCCGGCATTATCGGCGTAAGCGCTTATGCGCAAGAAAAAGAATACCCGCAGCAGGAACGTATGAAACCCGGCATGTCCGAGTACTGGACGCCCCAGCCACCCGTCGTTACGCCGGGCGCCTGCCAGGGAGACGGCCTTATCAGCCCCCCCTCGGACGCTATCGTTCTGTTTGACGGGAAAGACCTCTCCGCCTGGGAAAGCGCAAGGGAAGAAGGCGGCCCGGCTCGCTGGACGGTGAAAGACGGCATATTTACCGTTGACAAAAAAACCGGCGACATCCAAACCCGGCAGAAGTTCGAAAGCTATCAGTTGCACCTGGAGTGGCGCATACCCGAAAATATCTCAGGCACAAGCCAGGCCCGCGGCAACAGCGGCGTATATATGCAAGGCAAATACGAAATCCAGATACTGGATTGCTACAATAGCGAAACATACGTGAACGGCCAGACCGGCAGCGTATACAAACAAACGCCTCCCCTGGTAAACGCCATGCGCAAACCGGGCGAATGGAATGTATACGACATTATCTACGTCGCTCCGGTATTTAAAGAAGACGGCGGATACCGCTATCCCCCCACGGTAACCGTTATCCAGAACGGTATCCTTCTTCAAAACCATACCGCCATATCAGGAACGACCGAATATATCGGTTTCCCGCAGGTTCAGCCTCATGGAGCAGGCCCCATCATTCTCCAAAGCCACGGCGACCCCAGCGAACCCATCAGTTTCCGCAATATCTGGATCAGGGAATTATAAAAACAGAAAGGCCCGCCGAAATAAATGGCAGGCCTTTTTGTATCCGGAATCATCCTGGTATTTTCATCCTGGAAACAGGTTCCGGATCAATCCGGCGCCAGATTAAACTCTTCTCTTAGCTTATCCAGTACAGGGTTAGTGTTCATCAGATGTTCGTATTTCTCTGCGGAAGTATAAGCCAGCTTTTTTTCGTTTGTTTCGGAGATGCGGATGCGCATTTGGATATGGCTGTTTTTCAGGTTGGCGCGTAAGAAAGGCAGCAGGTTTACGCTGTCGTTTAACAACTCTTCCTGCTGGCCGGGATTGTGTACGGCTACTTCAAACGTGTAATTTTCCTGCAATACCGGTTTGCAGTTCGTCATGGCACCTTTTAAATACGCATTCTTCTCTATCCTTTGCGCATACTCGTCCCAATACCCGGTTAATCCGGACTGTTCAAAATCGGCCGATTCTTCATTTGTTGCCGCCGGCAGCGATTGTTTTACAGGTTCCTTCTCTATGGCTTTCCTTATCGACGTCGATACCGGCGCCTGGGATACTTTCTTTGAAGGAGCCTGGCCTGCCGGGGACGCTGCCGCCGCGCCAGATACGCCAGACGTGGAGGATGTAGCGGACGTACCAGATGCGGCAGACATGACGGAGGTGGCGGCTACGGCAGATGTAGCGGATGCGGCAGGTGTGGCAGCAACGGCAGAGGCGGCGGGCGAAGATTCGCTTACCGGTTCAATCAGGAGTTTTTTTTTACTCTCTTCCGGCTGGGGCTGGTTTATCTGGCATAGCTGAATCAGCAGCAACTCCATCAGCAAACGCTTGTTGTGGCTTATGCGGTAATTCAAATCGCATCCGTTTGCCAGTTCGATCGCTTTAAATAAAAACGGATCGGTACAGCGTGCCGCCGTTTCTCTGTAACGCTCGCGGATAGAAGCGCCCACTTCAAACAAGACGAGCGTCGACGCGTCTTTGCAAACCAGTAAATCCCGGAAATGCGAAGCCAGTCCTGTGATGATATGCTGCCCGTCGAACCCTTTGTTTAAAATATCGTTCAGTATAAGGGCAGCCGGACGGACACTGCCCGACAGCACGGCGTCTGTCAATCTGAAATAATACTCGTAGTCAAGCACATTCAGGTTGTCTATAACTGCCTGGTACGTAATATTCCCATTGGTAAAACTTGCCACCTGGTCGAATATGGACAATGCATCGCGCATACCTCCGTCGGCCTTCCGGGCGATTACATTCAGCGCTTCCGGCTCGGCGGCAACGCCTTCCTGCAACGATACATATTCCAGATGTTCTACCATATCGGCTATCGAAATACGGGAAAAATCATATATCTGGCAACGGGATAAGATCGTAGGCAACACCTTGTGCTTCTCCGTAGTAGCTAATATGAATAAAGCATGGCGGGGAGGTTCTTCCAGCGTTTTAAGAAACGCATTGAACGCCTGGGAGCTCAGCATATGAACCTCGTCAATGATAAATACCTTATATTTGCCCAGCGCCGGAGGTATGCGCACCTGCTCTATCAAAGAACGGATATCATCTACAGAGTTATTAGACGCGGCATCCAGTTCATGAATATTGTAAGACCGCTGTTCATTGAAAGCGCGGCAAGACTCGCAGGCATTACACGCCTCGCCGTCGGAAGCAGGCGTAAGGCAGTTGATTGTCTTGGCAAAGATACGTGCGCATGACGTTTTCCCTACTCCGCGGGGGCCGCAAAACAGGTAAGCATGCGCCAGTTTATGGGTGGCTATTGCATTCTTCAGCGTAACGGTGAGCGACTTTTGCCCTACGACACTCCGAAAAGTAGAAGGCCGGTATTTTCTTGCAGATACTATATAACTGTCCATCATCTTTTTTTTTATTCCAGTCACACAAAGATATACAAAATAATTCATTTATCTTTGTATACAATAATTCATACGATGTCGTTTCTGAAAAGCTTTTATAACAACTGCCTGTCCAGGATAAACGCCTATGCGCTGGTTACCATTGGAGTTATCGCCCTTACATTCACTGCCGGCGACAGTAACCTGTACACACGTTATACCTATGACGAGAAAATCAGGAAGCTGGAAAAAGAAATAAAATACTATCAGGACGAAATAAAACTGAATAAAGAGAAATTAAACAGCCTCCGCACCGACAGAGAAGGGCTCGAACGGTTTGCCCGCGAAGAATACTATATGAAAAAACCGGACGAAGACGTATTCATTATCAGACAAAGATAAACAGGAACTCTCCATACTAAACAGGAACTCATCCATATTAAATATGAACCCATCCATACGTACATTACTCTTTAATTTCTCTGCTTTGCTGGTATTGGCAGGCACAACTTTGTTTTTCTCAAAACTTTTCTTTGCCCCTTACTTCTTTGCCGCAGGATCGGCCGGCATAGCCGTCTGCCATTTAACAACCCCGACGAAAGGGATGGATTACCGCAGAAGGCGCCTGCAAATAATGAATGTAATAGCCAGCCTTCTGTTGGTAGTCGGTTCGTCATTTATGTTTATGAACCGGAACGAATGGATACTGTGCGTTACCATTGCCGCCCTGCTGATGCTCTATACGTCGTTTGTCGCGCCAAACGAAAAATAGCCATCCCGCCGCTCCAGCGCCGTTATTCAGACAGCCGCTCCGACGTTTCACAAAGAAAAAAACCGGCCGGAATAATGTTAAAGGAAGGGTGGAAAATTTGAGTTATGGAATTTTTGGCATTGCTAATTAAATATATATTTGTATCTTTGCCGAAAAAAGATTATGAAATGTCCGAAATGTTTATGTGAGAAAAGCGTTAAATCAGGCATAATCAAAGAACGCCAACGCTACAAA
>JAITRG010000006.1 GCA_031288515.1 Tannerellaceae bacterium | reverse complement strand
ACAGGAACGTGGTATACCAACTAATCACCGGCATGCAAGAAATAAAATTGCAAGGTTGCGAACAGCGTAAACGGTGGGAGTGGGAAGATGTTCAGGCAGATGTATTTGACGTGAACATGCAATCGCTAGCAATGCAACAAAACCAAGAGGCGGGAAGTATGCTCATCAACGAATTGAAAAACGTGCTTATCACCGTTTTAGCTGCCACAGCCGTTATTAACGGGCAGCTAACGTTAGGAATGATGCTCGCCATCCAATACATCATCGGGCAACTTAACAGTCCGGTGGAACAGATTATGGGTTTTATGTATCAATGGCAGAATGTAAGTATCAGCCTCGACCGTATGAATGAAATCCATACACAAAAGAACGAAGAAAATGAAAATCGTACAGTAGACACATTGTCGGATGACCGTTCCATACAAATAAAAAACCTTTACTTTAGATACGACGGTTCCCGTCCGGATTACGTGTTAAATAATATCAATCTGCATATTCCCAATGGAAAAGTGACGGCTATCGTCGGGGCAAGTGGGAGCGGGAAGACCACGCCTGTGAAACTGCTACTCGGCTATTATACCCCCGACGAAGGGAAGATAACCATAGGAGGAGCTGATTTGGAACAATTCAACCTTATCAGGTGGCGGGCAGAATGTTGTGCCGTGATGCAGGAAGGGTACCTGTTTTCGGACAGTATTGCCCGCAATATCGCCGTATCGGATGACGAGGTAGATATAGAGCGCTTGAGATATGCCTCACGTATCTCTAATATAGCCGATTACATAGAATCTTTACCATTGGGTTACAACACGAAGATCGGACAGGACGGACAAGGTGTGAGTCAGGGACAAAGATAGCGTATTCTCATAGCGCGAGCCGTCTATAAAAACCCACAGTTTATTTTCCTGGACGAAGCCACCAATGCTCTTGATGCAAATAATGAGAAAGCGATTGTGGAAAATCTTTCGGATTTCCACAAAGGCAAAACAGTTATTGTCGTGGCACACAGGCTTTCAACGGTGAAAAATGCGGATCAAATTGTGGTGTTCGACAATGGAAAAATTGTAGAGTCCGGTACGCATACAGAACTTACAGGCAAGCGCGGAAAATACTATGATTTAGTCAAAAACCAATTAGAACTGGGAGATTAGACATGAGTCAGGGAAACAAGATAATAGAACTTCGGAGCGAAAAAGTGCGTAACATCGTTGGGCAGGCGCCACCCGTTTTGCTCCGGTACGGGATCAGCATTATTGGTTTGTCATTGTTCATACTATTGGTACTTGCTGCGTTTATCCCCTATCAACCTACCATCAAGACGGCTATAACGGTCAGACAGGATACTTTGGGAGTACTGCATTATTCTGCCGACATTCCCGGTAAATCAATACAGGAACAAGCGCAATTTACCTGCATCCTCATCGATTCCGCATCTGATCTGTCTTTGCCAAACGCCTTTCAAATTGAGTCGATTTCAGATACAGCGCAACTTTCAGAAAACAGGCTATGGTATGCGGCTGTGCTTTCTCCGATGAGTGTAACACCACGTACTTTGAAGTTGAAAATATGGTTACTGTTCCGGCAAAGATTCTGCTGAAAAAACGCAGTTTGTTGGTATGGGTGGAAGAGAGGTTCACCACTACACGGAAGAGTTAATCAACCGGTTCGCAAATGAGTTTTTATCTTGATTTTGAGGAGTGAATAAGAGATAAGATAGAAATGATAGATTTGCTGAAGACTTAGAAAGTCGGACATGGAAAATCTGACCAGACTGGATAGTTTTCCGGTTGATGTATGGTTTGATGAAGCCATGCAGGTTATAGAGTTTATCCAGCAAGTGCATATGAAAACCAATATAATTGGAACAAGTGGCGGGGTGATTGTCGCCATAAATATGCATTAGAAAGCCTTGATTCAGTAGATTAGGGCCTGCTGATAAACCGTCAATCGCTTGTAATATAAGATAATATCTGTACATTTGGAAGATTTTAGTACAAGGAAATATGAAGAAAGAGCGAAAAAGTCGTGCATTTCATTAGTTGACGATTTAATAATGCCTGAAAGCGTTTCATCTCCTACTAAATCACTGCCAATTCAATCCATATTGATGCAGAGGTATCAACAATCGTCACAAAAGATAATTGAACTAACAGATGGCGATGTAAAAGGCAGTAAGGCAGTATGGGAAGATTTGCAGCCTGCTTTTTCAATAGTGTGTCAGATTTTACAAGATGATGATCAGAGGCGATCGGTGTATATTCAATCAGTAGGCGGATTAAGTGCATCCGGCCTGTTAGGACGATTCTGCCATTTAGACGACCACATTTTAAATCACACGCTTGACATAACGCAGAAAGAAGCGTCAATGAATCCTGATGTGATTTATGCGGAAATTGTACATTTGCCCGAATCGCGGATTGGAAATATTTACTTAAACTAATTTATAATTCTGTCGCTGTTTAGTTTACGCTTAGTATAGGAGTTCTGAACCTACTTAAAAATGAGAAACAACGAAGATTGGAATCAGGGGAAAACGATTAAAAGCAGGATGGGATAATAAATACATCAGCATACAAGAGTACTTATGATGAACTTTGTCAGGATGGTTTTTAACTCATAACAATATAGAACTGATGAAAGAAGCTGGAAAATCAAAATAAATGCGTTACATTTGCAATACAATGTGATACAAAATTGCAACAGTTTAAGAATATGGAAACAGTAACAGGAAGAAAACAAACCTCTTTTCGTTTGAGAGAGGACTTATTGAAGAGGTTGCAGCTTGCGGCACGGAAGGAAAACAGGAGCCTGAACAATTTTGTTGAGAGCGCTCTAATGGATTTGGTGAATGAACCCAATGAGGAAACGAAAGCAGCCATTGAAGACGCTAAAGGAAGGAGCCGAAACCCGGATGAAGTGTTTGATAGCGTGAATGACTTAATGGAATACTTGACAAAGGAATGAAGAAAGTACATCCTGCAAGCCAATTCAAAAAAGACTTCAAAAAATATGCGCGGTTCCCAAAAAAGTGGCGGCTTTTGAAAAAGTTGTCCAAATGCTGATGGAGGAACTCCTACTTCCTGAAGAATACAAGATGCACCCGTTGAAAGGCATCTATAGCGGTTGTTTGGAGTGCCATATCGAAAATGATTATCTTCTTATCTGGACTGACGGAGCTATCATAGAATTGATAAGAATTGGATCACATTCGGAACTTTTCAAACTGTGATTGTTTATGACCACCTTTCACGCTGTGTCAAAAGAATATTTTAGAAAAAAAACATATAGATACTGAATAATCCAATAAAAACTGCTGCTACCATTCCTAAACATCCTCTCCGTTTAGACAATTCTAAGATTTGTTTGTCTTTATCTTCAATAGATTTTAAATAACGGTCAATCTTTATTTGATAATCAGCAAGTTGCTTATTTAATACCTCTATTCGTTTTGCTGTTAATTTATCTTGTTCAGTTTGGTTATCTACCAGTTTTTTAATTTGATCTGTAAGACGGCGGATTTCTTCTTGTGTTGTTTTATCTTTTGAACTATTAGAATCAGAAATTTCTTTAAGTTGCTTCTGCAATGCAGTTATTTGAGTATTCGACTTCTCTGTCTCTTGTTTGTGAGAATCTGTAAGCTCTTTAAGTTGTTTCTGTAAATTTTTGTTTTGTTCTTCCTGTTGCTTTAGCTGCTTTTCATACTGTTTTTTTATTTGCTCAACCAGAACTGCTTTACTTTTTTCTTTTTCAGTTATAACACGTTCTACCATATCCTTAAAATATGTTCCTAATGCGTGAGGTACAGCTACAACCTTATCAACTATATTTTTTATAAAAACTTTTTTAGTAGTTCGAAAGTGACAGAAGTAAGAACATATTGCTCATTCCAATTAAGTTGTTCATCAAAGTAACATTATAAGCAAGACGATAAACTTACCTGCAAGTTGCTCCGTACAACTATCCGGCAGATAGAAGAAACATTGCAGCAAGAGCCAGGCAAGGATATTTTGCGCTAAACTTCCTCCGTAGAAAACGGCTATTCATCCCATAAAGGCTGTGATAAAATGCAAAGGCAAGCATTTCGTCACTAAAATCCGGCTGCCTGTCACTATAATTTCCAACAGATTCTTTTGTTATTTATGTTTGCGGCAAATTCAAAACAGAAGACAGATGAAAGCGACCTTCTTTTTTCTCGCATTAGCTTTACTTCCCTGCCTGGCGAATACCCGGCAAGCGCAAAAAATAGCAGGTAAAGTGACAGACAGTAACCATTCTCCGATAGAAAGCGGCTACAATATACTGCTGTTATCGCCTCAGGATTCATCTATCTATAAGGGCGATTTCTTTTTAACGCCCGACTTTTCCATAGAAACCGGCCAGTTCCCCGTTTTACTAAAAGTAACATCTTTCGGATACAGGGATACGATACTGTCCGTTCCGTCGCCTGCCGGAGGTTTGTTGGATATTCGTTTATCTGTTCAAAGCTACCGGCTGAATGAAGTTACCGTAAAAGCGTTTCAACCTATGTTCAGTATGCGAAATGACCGCATTACGCTGAATGTGGCGGGAACAGCGTTAAGCGAATCCGGTTCGGCCATTGACGTATTGCAAAAAGCCGCGCGCGTTAAAGTAGACGAAAATGGAATATCCGTATTGGGGGCAGGCAATGCCCTGATTGTTGTGGATGGCAGGGAAGCGCCCAATAATCAGGCCCTTGAAATGCTGTCGTCTTCCGAAATACAGCGGATAGATATTATAACCAACCCTTCATCCAACTATGATGCAAAAGGGAAAGCCGTAATCGAAATCCATACAAGAAAGGCGCAAAACCAGGGCTTCGGAGCAGAAGTAACCGGACGAATGAGCAAGGGGGCATACCGGAACCTCTATACGGGAACGATACTGTCGGCCAAAACATCCCGGTTGTCTCTTTATGGTTCTTACATTTTCTATACGAATAAAAAATACAATACCGAATCGTATGCGAGAGACTATACGCGCGAAACGCCTCCTGTTTATGGATTGATTGACAGGGAAAGTATCGATAATACGACGGAGAACCATCGCATCCGCTTATCAGGCGATTATAGCTTTTCCGATAAACACAAGGCGGGTTTACAGCTAAGCGGCCAATTTTCAGACGGAAATAACGCAACGGATGAAATAAGCCGTACCTATAACTCTGCCGGCACACATCTTCCTCCCCTAACTGAACTAATGTCTGTGCAACAAACCTCCTTAAACCGGAATTTCCTGACAGGTACCGCTTTCTACTCTTACCAATCATCACCCACAGGCATAAACATGAATAGCGTATTTGATAAATCATATTACGATACGAAACTGAATACCCAAATCCGGGAATTGGGTTATACAGGAATCGCTTCAAAAGAAAATGATCTTAGCACGGCAATTGATATAACATCGTTCAAAACAGACGTCTCTATTCCTTTGCCTGAAAGCTTTACGCTGGAGACAGGTATAAAATACAGCAACATACGCAACCGAAGCAATACATTCTTCTCTTCGGAAGGAACGGCTGTTCGAAACATTGCCTATGATTATAAAGAAAATAGCGGAGCCTTGTATTTTAATCTGTCCAAGCAATGGGGAAAGCTAAATACTGAGTTGGGAGCAAGAGTTGAGGTTTCCGGTAATTATGCAACGACCGACAGGGTAGTCCAGGATACTGCAACGTGGCATGTTTTCCCCAGCCTGCAATTGAATTATGGGATTGACGGAAACTGGGACGCCGGCTTTTCTTACGCAATGAAGATTTCCCGCCCTACCTTTCAGGATTTGAACCCTGCCATTGAATATATAGATTCACAGACTTATTTTCAAGGCAATCCTGCACTTGTCCCCGAAATACGACATGCGTTGGCATTAAAACTTTCATATATGAAAATGGCGTCGTTAGGAGTCAACTACGCACGGATGAATAATCTGCTGGCCTGGTATATAGAACAAGACCCTGCAAACCCGCTCCTAACCAGAATCACTCAAAAGAATATCGATAAATCAGACATGCTATCCATAGACGCCATGCTGCCGTATCAAAACAATTGGTTGAGTTGTTATCTATCAACCGGCTTACTCTACGCCATCAGTCATGACAGGGCTTTGGGAACAGTCGATTTAAAACAACCCATGTGGTATGCCTATTCCGGTTTTGATTTTGCCCTGCCATACGGATTCAAACTAAACGCTACCATCCGGTACTTTACAAAAGGACTGGAAAACGTCTTTTACTTCGACCCTGTATTCCGCATGGACGCAGGTATCCTGAAATCCTTCCTGAACAATAAACTGACAGCAACTATCCTGTGGAATGACCTGTTCAAAACAGACGGTATGAACACCTACTCGACAATAAACAACCGCTACATCGGCTATCAATACTATTTCGACCGTTCTGTAATCAGCTTGTCCCTCGTCTATCGTTTCAGTTCGCAGAAAAGCAGGTATCAATCCCGTTCTTCAATCAACCCGGAAAGCGAAAGGATAAAAGGGCTGGATAAGCATTAAATGAATCTATGAAAACAATTGTAGCCATTATTGAAAAAGCCTCTGATGGAGGTTACAGTATTTATACCAAAGATGTGGATGGGGGCTTTGCTTCCGGGCTTGCTGAAGATGAAGCCAGAAAAGATTTTTTGGAAGTATTGGAAGAACAGGCCGATTTCTACAGGGAACGCGCCGGCAATTACCCGGATTGGTTTTTGGAAGGCTATACCGTAGCGTTTCACTATGATATTTCCGGTTTCTTTTTAGCCTTTCCTTTCTTCAATGTGTCCAAATTGGCGGAAGCAATCGGAATCAATCCGTCTCTTATGCGTAAATACAAAGAGGGATTGGCGTTTGCCAGCGAAAAACAAAAAGAGATTATCCAAAATGGATTAAATGATATTATTAAGAAAATGAGTACGGTCCAGTTTTAAAAAGGTCTATTTTTAATTGAACGCCTGTTCCGTAACGATAAAAGCCTCGTCTGTGACGGGGCTTTTTTAGAGTCGGGATAAGAAGACTCGAACTTCCGACCTCCACGTCCCGAACGTGGCGCGCTACCAACTGTGCTACATCCCGATTGTTTATAACGGTCGCAAAGGTATAAACTAAATTGTAAAATAGAAACATTTTCTTCCTTTTTCTAACGTTTATGCGGCAAATTCGTGATTTTTCGCTTTTAGCGGGAAGATATGATTCAGTTCGGTCATATATTGTTATCTTTGCTGCATATGTTTAATTTAATGGCTTTTTGTGATGAATAACAGATTTTTATCAGTTGGTTTATTGCTTTTATCTACCGGATTATGGCTGTCCTGTTCTATTTCTACCATTGAACCTCCGGCAGCTTATGGCGTAACGCCGACGGCCAGTCAATTGGAGTGGCAAAAAATGGAATATTATATGTTTGTCCATTTCGGGCCTAATACATTTACGGATGTAGAGTGGGGCGATGGTAAGGAAGACCCGAAAGTGTTTAATCCTGCCGGTTTGGATTGCAGGCAATGGGCGAAGACCGCAAAGGACGCCGGGATGGAAGCGATTATCATAACGGCCAAACATCATGACGGCTTTTGCCTGTGGCCCAGCCAATACAGTACGCATACGGTTCGCGAGAGCTTATGGAAAGAGGGGAAAGGCGATGTGTTGCGCGAATTGTCAGACGCCTGTAAAGAGTATGGATTGAAGTTTGGCGTTTATCTTTCACCGTGGGATCAGAATCATCCGAGTTATGGTACGCCTGCGTACAACCAGCTATTCGCCAATACGCTGACCGAAGTATTAACCGGCTACGGCGACGTGTTCGAGCAATGGTTTGACGGCGCAAACGGCGACGTCCATAAAGGCAAACGCCAGGAATATGATTGGGACTTATTCCATAGTACAGTATATGCGCACCAGCCGCATGCGGTAATATTCAGCGATGTAGGCCCCGGTTGCCGCTGGATGGGAAATGAAAAAGGCATTGCAGGCGAAACAAACTGGTCGAGATTGAACATTGAAGATTTCGAACCGGGCCTGGGGGCGCCTCCCATAGATACATTACGCAACGGAAATGTGTATGGCGAAGCATGGGCGCCGGCTGAAACGGATGTTTCTATCCGCCCGGGCTGGTTTTACAGCCCCCGTACAGACGATAAGGTAAAAACGGTAAATCAATTGATGGATATTTATTATACATCGATCGGACGTAATTCCAACTTGCTTCTCAACGTGCCCCCCGACCGCGAAGGACGCATACACCCAAGCGATTCGGCCCGTTTGATGGAGTTTAAACGTGCGAGGGATAAGAGTTTTGAAAATAACCTGACGCAAGAGGCTTCTTTGCAGGCAACGAATACAAGAGGCAACTTACCGGCATATGCGGCAGCTAATTTGCTCAACGGCGATTACGACAGTTATTGGGCAACGGATGACGGGGTATTGTCTGCTTCCATAGAAATAACGCTGAAACAAACGGAGACGTTCAACCGTTTTCTTGTTCAGGAATACATCCCATTAGGGCAACGAGTAGCCAAATTTGCGCTGGAAGCATGGGATGAAACGGCAGCCCAATGGACGATGCTTGCCGAAGGAACAACGATCGGCTATAAACGCCTGCTTCGCTTCCCCCGGACAACGGCGCAGAAATTACGCTTAACGATTCAGGAATCATTGGCTTGCCCGGTATTAAATACGATAGGATTATACAATACGCCGGAATCTTTTGACGCGGAAGGTGCTATGAAAGAAAAGAATCCTTTCTTCGATGTATCGCCTGATAAATGGGCAGTTACATATCCCGATGGTGGAGAGTCCTTTAAACGGATCATTGACGCCGACATAAATACAGGTTCGTTTATCCCGCAATTAATAAAGATCGTAATTGATTTGAATGAAAGCCATCCGCTGAAAGGCTTTATTTATGTACCTTCTTATAATTCGACGGAACCGGCTATCATGCGTTATAATTTTTCCGTCAGCAAAGACGGTAAACAATGGACGCAGGTGAAGAAAAATGCGGTATTCAGTAATATAAAAAACAATCCCGTCCGGCAAGACGTATTATTTGAAGCGTCCATAGAAGCCCGGTACATCATGATAGACCCCCTCGAAACCACATTAGGAGGCCAGGAGTTTATCATTGCCGAAATAGGAGTTATCACAAAATAATGGAAAGCTGTTCAGCTAAGGGTTGGCTCCATACGGCGTCAATCCTTAACTAAACGGCATTGGCAATACCCTTTTATGATTCCCTCCGGTCAAATCTTAACGAACTCAACGCGACGGTTTTTCGCCCGTCCCTCGTCGGTACTATTATCGGCAATGGGCGAGGTTTGTCCTTTACCTGCCGATTGGAAGCGGTCTGCGGGGATACCTGCTTCTACAAGTTTATCCACTACCGCTTTGCTTCGGGCGTCGGACAGGGTTTGATTCATTGCCGCCGAGCCGGCGCTGTCGGTATGTCCTTCGACTGAGAATTTCAGGTCGGGATTGTCTTGCATCAGCTTGGCTATGCGGTTGATTTCACCCATACTTTCCGGTTTGATTGTACTTTTTCCTACATCGAATGTGATGCCGTAAGTGATGATTTTGCCATCGGTCATCATACGGTCGTAGAGGGGAACGGCGCCTTTGGCAATGCGGACATTCTTGATGAACTTTTTATCTTCCGCCGCTCCCTGATGCGAATAGATTTGAAATCTTGATGGCGCATCGCATCGAGGAATATTTATAAAACGGGAACCATTTACATAGGCTTTCATAGCCCTCTTGTTAAACGAAATCGAGAAGTGGTTAAATTCATCGCGATTGAACGGAAAATTCCGTGTTTGCCCACTGCTGCTTTCTCCTCCGGCTTTCCAGTTCCAACGCACAGTAACAGGGTTATCCGTCAAATAAAAGTAGATTGTAAAAGGTATTTTACCAGCCACATCCACCAGGTCGATATTGTATCGGCTTAATACTCCCAATCCTTCATATTCGGGAATAAACAAGTCAAATTCGAGGGTGAACACATCGGGCAGGTAATCCTTTTCTTTCATAAAAGGCATAATAAGCGTAGCCCGTTCCAAGTGAATGGCATTTTCCCCGTTGACGGCGGCGACTTCGGCATTGCCCTCTTTCAAATCCCACATTGAAGGAAACTCGCCTAATTTTTCACCCATTAGCAAGTCCTCGAAAATAATCTCATCCCCCGGTACAAAGTCCGATTTGGCATATGCCATTTCTGCGGCTTTGACGCCTTTTTGCGGTGTGGCGACCGGTTCATCATCCGCTCCGACTTCATTGTCATTGTCGTTTTGAGAAGTCTCTTTGGATTTTGAAGATTTTGCATCGCTTTTACTTTCCGTACCGCCGTCTTCATCTTTATAGGTATCGGGGTCGGTGATTTTGTCAATACTTTTACTTACCGCCTCGCTGGTTTTCTGCTCCGCCTTGCGGATAGCAGCGTTCCTGGCTGCGTTTTCGACGGCTTTTCCCAGACGTTTGCCAAACTGCGCCTGCATCGTGCCGCACGTAAATAACAGCGCAAACATTACGAATAATAGTTTGATTGATTTCATTTTGGTTTTTATTTTAAATTATTGTTCCGTATCGGGTAAAATACGTGCCACTTGCGTAAAAACATTTGCAGTAATTACAGCCCCGCCCTCGACAAGCCCGTAAAACGAAACGTCCGTTCCATCACCCGCTATATCGATAATATTCCCGGAACTGGCAGTAAGCGCCGCCTCCGTACCATTACCTTCTTTACCGTCACCGTCCATTTGGTATGAATACAAAAATAGAAAAAATAAGCGAGTTATCAACATTAATGAATAAAAATGAATGCAGAAACTCGTATGTGTGGGTATAATGAAACCTGTTAACGTATTTTTCGTATGATTTCCCTGAATTAATACCGAAGATGTTATCGCCGTTTTCTGCTTTTTTTGTACGTTTGCAGTATTGGCAAAGCAATTGGCTTTGTTCGTAAACAACAGCATTATGGAAAATCGTTTCTTGGAAATCGTTGAGAATAGCATCAAAACAAACTGGGATTTAGCAGCATTCTCCGATTATAAAGGTGAAACCTATTATTATAAAGATGTGGCCAGCCGCATTGAAAAGTTGCACATCCTGTTTGAACATGCCGGCGTCAGGAAGGGGGAAAAGGTTGCCATTGTGGGGCGTAACTCATCCAACTGGGCTATCAGTTTCTTTGGGACGCTGGCCTATGGGGCTGTGGTGACGCCTGTATTGCATGATTTCAAGCCCGATAATATTCATCACATCATAAATCATTCCGAAGCAAAGGTGGTACTGGCAGGCGGCAGCAATTGGGAAAACATGAACGAACAGGCGATGCCCGGCGTAAAGCTTTTCGTGCTGCTTGATGATTTCTCTGTTATCAATGCGGACGACAAGAAACTGTTTGCCGTAAGTGAACAGATTGACGATTATTTCAATAAGAAATACCCGCAGGGGTTTTCAAAAGAAGATGTAGCCTATCATCTGGAAGAACCCGAAGAACTCGCCGTGTTGAACTATACATCCGGCACAACAAGTTTCTCCAAAGGAGTTATGCTTCCCTTTCGAAGCCTGTGGAGCAATACGAAATATGCGTATGAAAACGTGCCGTTTGTAAAACCCGGCGATAATATTGTATGTATGCTGCCAATGGCGCATATGTACGGATTGGCGTTTGAGATATTGAACTCGGTAAGTAAAGGCTGCCATATACATTTCTTAACGCGTACGCCCAGCCCGAAGATTATAGCAGACGCTTTTTCCACATTTCATCCCACGCTGATTCTGGCTGTTCCGTTAATTATCGAGAAGATCGTAAAGAGCCGGGTGTTCCCGGAACTGGAAAAGCCTCATATTAAATTTTTATTGAAAGTCCCTGTCATTAATAAGAAGATACTGAATGCTATCTCACAAAAGATGAGCCTGGCCTTCGGCGAGAACTTTGGAGAGATAGTCATCGGAGGCGCCGCACTGAACAAAGAAGTAGAAAACTTTCTTCGCTTGATAAACTTCCGGTATACGACAGGGTACGGCCTTACCGAATGTGGCCCGCTGGTAGCTTACGAGCAATGGGATACGTTCAAAAAAGGCTCTGTTGGCCGGGTAGTCGACCGTATGGAAATATGTATAGATTCTCCCGACCCGGCAACCGGCATAGGAGAAATCTTTGTGAGAGGAAGCAATAACATGCTTGGTTACTATAAAAACCAGGAAGCGACGGATGCGGTAATGCGCCCGGATGGCTGGATGAACACCGGAGATTTGGGGTTGATAGACGCCGACGGTTTCTTATTCATAAAAGGCCGGAGCAAAACGATGATATTAAGTTCAAACGGGCAGAATATTTATCCGGAAGAAATAGAGGGCGTTTTAAACAATAAGCCTTATGTAAACGAGTCGTTAGTGATAAGCGAAGGCTATAAGCTAACGGCGCTTATCTATCCCGATCTGGAACTTTTAGATAAAAACGGAATAAGCCATACGGAACTTGAAAAGATAATGCAACAGAATATGAATGAGCTGAATGCCGAGATGCCGGCCTATAGCAAAGTGAGCGGTTTCAAACTATTACAGGAAGAGTTTGAAAAAACGCCCAAACGAAGCATCAAACGTTATTTATATCAACCTGAAGAGGATAATTGAATTACGTAGCCCGAAACGAAAAACAACCAATGGGGGGCCGCTATAATCGAAAATTTGAATTGTGCACTTTTTTCAATTTGAATTGTGCATAAAAAAACAGCGTCCAACCTATAATCGAACGCTGTTTGGAATCAATTATCTTACTTTGATCACATAAGCCAAAGTATAATATGGCGGTCTGTTTTCATGCAGTTGCCCGCCACCGGCCGATGTTGTTTCTGCTGTGTATCCTGATGATCCTCCCGGATCAGGGAAGGGGCGGCTATTGGCATTATCGCCCCAATTCTGATTCATAAACTTGATTGTATGCGAGTGTATTGGCATCTGATCTATCGACAGCGTAACAGTTTCCTGCCCGCCTGTTTTGCCAATTGCGTTGTAGTCGAAGGAAGAATTATCATAACCGACGACAAAACGCTTTCTTAAATCGGGCAGATTAAAGCTGCTTTCACTATCTTTTCCTAAAGAATAGGCCAATTCGGGATATGATGCAGTTATTATTGTGTCGCCGTTGCACAAACGATAATCTTCGGGGATACGATCAATGCGGCCTGACCACATTTTTACAAAGCCAGCCTCTTCACTCTTTAGCGAGTTTATTTTTTCTTCGATCTGTTTGTTTGTCAACACCTGGACAAAGTCAGACCAGTTGTATTCACCCGTATCTGAAAATACGGCAGTACGGTAAACGCAGGCTTCAGGATAGGATACGCCAAACGCCGACAGTGTTTTACCGGTCTGCTGAATGGTTATCTTTGATCTTTTTGCGCCGCCCGCAAACGTCAATAATTCGCCGTTTATCACAATGATACCGCTGCTTACATTACCACTCCCATCATCCGCGCACCCGGATAAGATGTAATTCGAGCCACCCAGTAAAGCCGTATCGGCGCTTGATCCAATCATTTGTTGCATCATTTCCATTGCGTCTGACGACAGTGGAAAATTGTCTTTCGCTGTAAAATTTATTTTATTCATATACGATCCTGTATTTTTTTGAAGCGAGTTTGTTTTTATTTACAATGGTTTGCAGTTGCCTTAATTGCGTATCATCCAAAACCAATCCCGATGGAAGTACTATTTCAAAATCAATGTTGTTTTCGCCAATCCGTTCATCCCTGTTTAGCAGATAAGGGGTTGTTCCTTCTTTTGCTATCATCGCCGGCCTGTTTTGAGCCTCAAGCCATAACAGATAATAATCAAAATCAATGGACGCCGTGCGGACGGCTATGCGCCTGTTTGCGCTGTCAAACCTGTTATTCAGCATCGCACGCATATAGCATGTTTGCGCATTCATGCTTGTTGACAGGTTTTGTACATAGGCGTCGAAACCGACATGTAAAACGTCAAAGGGCTTTGCCAGCGAAGTCAAAAGAGCCGTTACCGTTTCATTCCTAAGCATAACGGGCGTTAGCAATAATGCCAATCGCGAATAATTAATGCTATAATACTTCTTCATCGGCTATGAAATTTAATTTCAGGTTTGCATCTGAAATCTGATAATATCCGGCGTGCGCAATCTCACGCGCGTTTATTTCTGTAAATTCCGCGTATGCGCCATACCTGGATGAAGCTGATTTTATTTCTGCGATATGTACGCCTTCAACAGCCTGCAATGCGTCAACCAGGCCCTGACTGGTATACGTGCCGTTGAATGGAAGATTTGCCAGATAATTTCCGATCGCATCCTGAACCGGAGCGTTAGAGGTTTCATCCAGCCGTTTTCCCGTTTCGTTCAGTACCAAAGGATCATAATAGACGTCAATTTGCAGTTTCATCTCGTCGGCCGGATCATTGATTACCGATATGCGGACGCCGGCATATTGGACGTCTCTTAAATACTGTTGAAATGCCGTTAATTGCTCTGACGACAAGGGCTGTCTTACGCCATTTCCGCCATTCGTGGCAACTTTCACATACAAAATACTTTTATCTCTGGCTTCAATTGCTGCCGCATATTTTGCAACGCGCATAGCTTCAATCTGTTCACCGGTCAAACCGCTGTTGTCGTAATGGTCGGTTCCTTCAACCAAGTCCATGCCAAATTGAAACATCCTGGCTTTGTGCGCATACCAGGCAGCATTTCCCGGCATTTGTTCATTCAGTACTTGCGAGACGTCCTCTTTGAATCGGTCAAACAATTGCTGCATAATCCACATAGCCGTTGATACGACTGAAAAGATTATGTTTTCGAGTGAAACGGCCGAAAACTGACTTTCAAAAGTCAAGCCATCGGATAAGCCATACGTCTCCCTTACGGTTTCATTGCCAATAAAAGCATCAGTCATTATTTTTTTAAATTCCGCAATAGTCATTCTGTTTCATTTATAGCTGTTAAAACCTGTACATCAACCCCACGTCCAACCCATTTTTGTTGAAGTCTGAAATATAGCGGACATTCAGCCCGACGTCATGATAGAACACGCCGCCGCCAACGGTGAAATAATTCAATGTGCCGTATGAAGCCGACACGAAGGGAATCCAAACTTTTTTCCTTTCAACCGTTTTCATGGTATATATGGGAGTAAACGACCAGTCTAAAGCCGTAAGCCGGTTATACTGCGCAGTCATGCTCAATTCCAGCCTGCCCAAACTGTTATCAAACAAAAGTTCCCGATAGTGTCTTTTATTTATATAATCTTCTATGATTGCAGCCGTATCGACAGACAGATGTTTATAAATAATGGTATCCCTGTATTCCACAGTTGTCTTTAGCGGCAAAACAGGATTATCCGGGATTTCTTCTTTAACCGGTTGCAGAACCGGAACATTTCCGGTAATCGTTTCGCCTTTTACCTGTTCTGTCTTTTCTTCCAACCTGATTGTTTTTCGTCCCGTAATAAAACCAAAAAGCCAACAGAACAAAACGCCTATGGTTATTATCAATATTTTCTTTTTCATAAACCGATTTCTTTACTGTATTTTTCAACACTGTCAATAATAGAACACATCACAGACGCATAATTCGGCGCTGTCGCGTATTTTGCGCCGGATTCGTCAACTATACGCCTTGCAAACTCCTTAGGGTTATTCCGATAAAGCCACGCATCGGAATATACGGGTTTTCCTAACAGGGATAAATGATCATCAAGGCAATCCGCTATTGAATCATAAACCCTGAAGAAACGGTGTACCCTGTAACGGTATTTGTTTTCTCCCATTTTTATGACAGATTCAACTTTTTCCGGCGCGCTGAACCTTACGTTGTCTGTTTTGAAGTATTCCGTTGTCAGTGTCAGTTTTACCCGTCCGGCCCAGGATGAACCCTTTGTTATTCCAAAGATATTGTTCCCGACGTCTTTTTTTATTATCCATCCTGTTTCCAACGCGGCCTGTGCCGTCACAAACAACGGATGTATACCGTTTTTGGCCTCGTAAAGCCTTTTCGCTTCAGGGTATATTGCCCTTACGAAATCAATCTGTTCTTTCTTCGTTGCCATTTTGTAATGTTTTTTGATATTCTGTCTCTAACTCTCTTTGCCTTTCCAGTACGGGACAATTGTCGGCATAGGTACATCCGTGCGCTTTTGATATGCAACCCTTTAGCTTATATCTTTTTGTCTCTGATATGCTAAGTTCCTTTTTTGCTGTTTTCTCGGATTCTTCCCTGATACCAAGTTCGCGGTAAACTTTTTGAATACTTTCTTTGCAGTACTCCAGTTCCGCCTTCATCACCTCAAATTCAACCCGCCTTGCTTCCGATTCTTTTATTTTTTTATTGGGAATAAAATGAAAGACGCCGTTCAGTACAGATATTAAACTGCCTGCCCCTATTGCTGCAACCCATTGAAGAATATCCCACATGACTTAATCCTTCCCGTTACAACATTAATATTTGATTATCAATATGCCCTGATAACCGTCGGTTGCTTTCACCTTATAGTATCCCCCCCCGCCGCCGCCGGCTCCGTAAAAAGTACTGGGTGTACCCTGACTGTAGCCTATACTTCCAACGCCCCCGCCTGTTTCTCCGCCATCACCGCCACCGGCTCCGCCGCCTGCCCCGAATTTTTTTCCATCCAAATCGGGAAAAGATGACAGGTCAAACGGACAAAGTTGCCCGTCTTCGCCCGCTCCATAAGTTAAAGGATTATACCAGCTACCCCCTGTAGCGCTGCCCTCAACAACGGGCTGCGGCCAAGTGGTCTGCGAACTTTGTTCGTCACAACGCCCTCCCAGCCCGCCGAGGGCCGTTAACAGATTACCGAAACTCGTGTTTTCACCCGGATTGGCGCTCCATTTGTAGTAATCTCCCGTAAATGCAAGGCCGCCGGCGCCAATTGTAATCGCATATGTTTCGCCCGGCGTAACAGATAACGTTTGCATTATTATCTGCCCGCCGGATCCCCCGTTACGCCTGGAGTTTGCAATATATCCTTCTTTCCCGGCGCCCCCGCCGCCGACGGCGAAGACTTCTATTGCGGTTACGTCGGTTGGGGCCACAAAAACGCCATTTTCCGTGAATATTTCTATGACGGG